>NZ_BDIR01000001.1:0-300000 GCF_001895145.1 Arcobacter sp. LA11
AAATAAGTCAAGAAAGACTAACGCATTTAAAACAGTTAGAGGCAGAATCAATTCATATTATGAGAGAAGTAATAGCAGAGTTTCAAAACCCAGCTATGCTTTACTCAGTAGGAAAAGATTCTTCAGTAATGCTTCACGTTTTACAAAAAGCTTTCTATCCAGCACCTCCTCCTTTACCACTTGTACATGTTGATACAACGTGGAAGTTTAAAGAGATGATTGAATTTAGAGACAGACGTGCAAAAGAAGTTGGAATGGAACTATTAGTTTATTCTAATCCAAAAGGTGCAGAAATGGATATATCTCCATTTACACATGGTTCAGCAGTTCATACAGATATTATGAAAACTGAAGGTCTAAAAAATATGCTTAATATTCAAAAATTTGATGCAGTTTTTGGTGGGGCAAGAAGAGATGAAGAGAAATCTAGAGCAAAAGAGAGAATCTACTCTTTTAGAGATGAAAATCATAGATGGGATCCAAAAAACCAAAGACCAGAACTTTGGAATACTTATAACGGTAGACACACAAAAGGTGAGTCTATTAGAGTTTTTCCTCTATCAAACTGGACAGAACTTGATATTTGGCAATATATCTATTTAGAGCAAATACCTATTCCTGATCTTTATTTCTCTCAAGAAAGAGAAGTAGTTGAATACATGGGTACAAAAATCATGGTTGATGATGAAAGAATGCCAGAAGAGCTTAGAAAGACTGCTAAAAAAGAGAAAGTTAGATTTAGAACATTAGGATGTTATCCATTAACTGGTGCTGTAAATTCAGAAGCAGCAACATTACCTGAGATTATTCAGGAAATGTTAATTAGTACAACTAGTGAAAGACAAGGAAGATTAATAGATAGTGATGGTGAAGCATCAATGGAGAAAAAGAAACAAGAAGGGTATTTCTAAGATGGCACATCAATCAGATTTAATAGCAGAAAATATTGAACAATATTTAAAAGAACATGAAAATAAAGAGATATTAAGATTTATAACATGTGGTTCAGTTGATGATGGTAAAAGTACTCTTATTGGAAGATTGCTTTATGATTCTAAAATGATTTTTGAAGACCAGTTAGCAAGTATAGAAAAAGATTCTAAAAAAAGTGGAACTACTGGTGATAAAATTGACTTAGCACTTTTAGTAGATGGACTAGCTAGTGAGAGAGAACAAGGTATTACTATTGATGTTGCTTATAGATTCTTTTCAACTGAAAAAAGAAAATTTATTATTGCAGATACTCCTGGGCATGAACAATATACAAGAAATATGGCGACAGGTGCTAGTACAGCAGACTTAGCAATTATTTTAATAGATGCAAGACAAGGTGTTTTAACACAAACAAAAAGACACTCTTATATAGCTTCACTTCTTGGAATTAAGAATTTAATTGTTGCAATTAATAAAATGGACTTAGTTGATTTTTCACAAGATAGATTTGAAGAGATAAAAAAAGGTTATCAAGAGATTATTCCTAATCTTCCACATAATGAAGATATCAATTTTGAATATATACCAATCTCTGCTTTAGATGGAGATAATATTATTTCAAATTCACCAAAATGTTCTTGGTATGAAGGTCTTCCATTAATGCAACTATTGGATAGTCTTCCAATACATGTAGATGAAAATGACGACTTTAGATTACCAGTTCAATATGTATCTAGACCTCATCTAAATTTTAGAGGGTTCTCAGGAACTATTGCAAGTGGTTCAATATCAGTAGGAGATGAAATTACAGTTTTACCTTCTAGAAAAACATCAGTTGTAAAATCAATTGTTTCAAATGATATAAAAGATTTAAGACCAATTGGAAAAGATGAAACAGTAGAGACAATAGAAACAGCATTTGCTCCAATGGCTACAACTATTACATTAAAAGATGAAATAGATATCTCAAGAGGAGATATGATTGTAAAATCAAGTTCTATTCCTCAAGTTTCAAATAAACTAAGCGTTATGGTCGTTTGGATGGATGAAAAGCCTTTAGAATTAAATGGTAATTATATTATTAAAAGAGCTTCATCTGTTATAAATGGTTCATTTAAATCTATAGAGTATAAAAAAGATATTAATACTTTTGATGAAATAAAAGCAAACCACTTAGAGTTAAATGATATTGCTCAATGTACTTTATCTTTAGATAGACAAATTGCAGTTGATCCATATAATGAAAACAGACATACAGGAAGTTTTATTATCATCGATAGATATACAAATACAACAGTAGGTGCAGGTATGATTGTATCTTCAGTTGCAAATGAATCTATAAATGAAGAGGAAAAAATAAGAGAATATACAAAAGCAGAAATTGAGCTGAATTCGTATATTAGAAAAAATTTCCCTGAGTGGGAATGTAAAGAAATTTTAGGATAAATATTTAGTCCCTTAAAAAATGGGACATTTTTCAAGGATAAAATAATGGCTAAAGAAACTAAAGCCCAAAGAGTAGAAAGAATAAAGGTAGAAAAAGATGGTCTTGATGTACTTCAAGACATCTATCTTTATGCCGTAACAGGGGAAGAAGTTCATCCAGAAGATATAGATAGACTGAAATGGTATGGGCTTTATACACAAAATAGAAATCTTCAAGATGAAAATGACCCTACTTTATATTTCATGCTTAGAGTAAAACTTGAAGGTGGATTATTAACACTTCCTCAATTAAAAGTAGTAGCCCAAATTTCTGAAAAATATGCAAGAGGAACTGCTGATTTTACTACTAGACAAGACATCCAATTTCACTATATCAGAGTTATAGACTTACCAGAGGTTTTTAGACTTCTTGACACTGTAGGATTATGTACAATCTTTGCAGCAGGTGATGTTCCAAGGAATGTAATTTCATGTCCTGTAAATGGTGTTGACCATGATGAAATTGCAGATGTTAGAGATATTGTAGAAAAGTTAAATGCCTTATTTAAAGGAAATAGAAACTTCTCTAACCTTCCAAGAAAATATAAAGTTGGAGTAAATGGTTGTTCTAAAAACTGTACAAACCATGAAATCCAAGATTTAAGTTTTAATGCAGTTAAACAATCAAATGGAAAGATTCAATACGCGGTTAGTGTAGGTGGTGGATTAGCTTCAAATAAAAGAATTGCAACTCATATTGGATATGTAACACCTTCACAAGTAGTACCTTTAACTAGAGCTATTACAAAAATCTATAGAGACCATGGACTTAGAGAAAAAAGAAATAAAGCTAGACTTGGACATTTAGTTGATTTTTGGGGTATTGACAAGTTTATTGAAGTAGTACATTCATCTATTACTTTTAAAATGAAAGAAGCAAATGAATTAGAGTATACAAATTCAAAACAAAGAGACCATTTTGGTATTCATGAGAGTAAAGAAAAAGGTAAAAGTTTTATCGGATGTTCTTTAAACTCGGGACATATTGGAGTAGATGGATTAAACAACTTAATCACTCTTTTTGAAAAATACGATACTACAAGTTTAAAAACAACTGTAACTCAAAATATCATAATAATTGATGCTCCAACAAAAGATAGTGAAGCCTTTACAAAAGATTTAGAAGAAGTAAATATTTTACCATTTCCTTCAAATTTTAGAGCCAAAACTCAAGCCTGTACTGGATTAGATTTTTGTAAATTTGCTATTTCTGAAACAAAAGGTGTATCTAAAAGACTTGTTGAACATCTTGAAGACAAGTTTCCAGATTTTAAAGAAAGAGTTTCAATATCTGTAAATGGTTGTCCAAATTCATGTGCGCATCCACATATTGTAGACTTGGGACTTATGGGTACTAAAGTTAAAAAAGATGGAGCATCTGTTGTAGGATATGAACTATTAGTTAATGGTTTTTTAGAAGGTGAAAAATCACAATTTGCCCAAAAAACTGGAATTAAATTTGCAGTTGAAGATGTAAATGAAACAATTGAAAATATAATTAATGAATATCTTAATTCAAAATCTAAATCATTTCAAGATTTTTTATTAACAAAAGTTGCTTAAGAAGAAGAGTTTCACCTCTTCTTCTTGAATAATTAATAAAACATATAATTAAAATAAGCTAATATTATAAAATGAAAAAAGACATATTTAGACCATTTTTTAACAAAAATACAAATACCTTAGATTTTATTAGATATAACACTATTGGAAAGAGTAAAAAAGAGTATTTTGATTATACTGCTTCAGGATTAGGCTTTAGACAAATAGAAAATAGATTAAGAGATGTATTAGAAACATATGCAAATACACACTCTAAAGAATCAGCTAACGCAGATATAACTAATTCTTACTACGATGAAGCAATAGAAAGCCTTTACCAATCACTTGATTTATGTGATAAGTTCTCAATAATCCCTACTGGATGTGGAGCAACAGCTGCAATTAAAAAATTCCAAGAAATTATGGGTCTTTATATACCACCTGCAACTAAAAAAAGATATAACATATCTGTGCCAAAAGAAGATATGCCACTAGTTATTGTAGGACCTTATGAACATCACTCAAATGAAGTAAGTTATAGAGAAGCTTTTTGTGAAATAAAAAGAATATCATTAAAAGATGATGGTCTAGTAAATATAGAAGAACTGGAAGAAGTATTAAAAGAAAATGCCCATAGAGAAATCATTGGAAGCTTTTGTATCGCATCAAATGTAACAGGAATCATCACATGTTACAAAGAAATATCAGATATTTTACGAAAATATGGAGCAAAAGTATGTTTTGATGCAGCTGCAAGTTCACCATATATGAATATAGAGTGTAAATATTATGATGCACTTTTTGTTTCTCCTCATAAACTACTTGGAGGTCCAGGTTCTTGTGGATTACTAATAATTAAAAATGATTTAGTAGATACTGACATTTCACCTACTTTTGCAGGTGGAGGAACAGTTGTTTACGTAAATAATGAAGTTCAAGAATATGACAAAAATATTATTGCGAGAGAAACAGCAGGAACACCTGGTATTTTACAACTCATCCGTGCAGCACTTGCTTATCAACTAAGAAATGAAATAGGTTTTGAATTTATAAAAAAACAAAAAGATGAACTCTTAAAATATTTTTTAAATGAGCTTAATACTTTAAAAGATATAACTATTTATGGAAATCAAACCTCTCATAATATAGGTATTGTTTCTTTTAATATTGGAGAACTCAATCCATATGATATATGTGAAAACCTATCTAAAAATGGTGGAATACAAACACGTGCAGGTTGTTCATGTGCAGGGCCATATGGACATGATTTATTGGGAATAGAAGACAAAGAATCTTTTGAAGATAAACCAGGATGGTTACGTATTTCTATTCATTATTCTCAAACTATTGAAGATATAAATAATTTACTTAAAGCTTTAAAAAAATCTATCTAAATAATTAAAGTTTTTTATTAATTATTCGTTAAAAATAGTTTTGTATAATCCCCAATGAGATTTTTAATATTTGCAACAATTTTTTTTACCGTTATGACTTTACTTACACTTCTTATTTCAAGAAGGTTTGTAAGAAAACTACACTTTTCTAAAAGAACAAAGCTTTTTATAAATATATTTTTAGCTATAAATCTTTTAGGTGTAGCAGGATATATGTTTGTACGATATAATCCAACTATTCCTAACTGGGCTTACTTTTTATTATCAATACCAATAGGTGTAATTTTTGTACTTTTTGTAGCCACAATATTTTATGAGCTCTCTTCAAGAATTTTAAATGTTATTCCTATTAATGAAAAACGAAGAACTTTTTTCAAAAAAACTCTAGATATAAGCTCAATCGCTGTTGCAGGTTCAATTAATGCAAAAGCTATGTACAATGCAAGACATATTGAGATTGAAGATGTAGATATAAAAATAAGAAACTTAAAACAATCATATAGTATAGTCCAACTAAGTGATATTCATATTGGAGGGCTTATTGATAAAAACTTTATCTCTGATTTAGTAGATCAAGTTAATACTTTAAATCCGGATATTGTTGTTATTACAGGAGATATGGTTGATACTAAATTAGAGTACGCAAAAGAAGCCCTTGATGAACTAAAAAATCTAAAATCTAAATATGGTAACTATTTTATTGTAGGAAACCATGAATACTTTCACGGTGTTACCTCAATTATAGATTATGTAAATACCTTAAACATCAAAACCCTTGAAAATGAAAATGTATATATTGGAGAAGAAGGAGAAGGTTTCTTCCTTGCTGGAGTATATGATGTTATGGGTTACCGTGTAGAAAGCTATAAACCTGATTTATACAAAGCTCTTATAGGAACAGATGAATATCCTATTGTACTCTTAGCTCACCAACCAAAATTTATAGAAGAAGTAAAAGATGTTGATTTAGTGCTTTCAGGACATACTCATGGAGGACAAATAGTACCATTTAACCTTTTAGTTAAACTTGCACAACCATATGTAAAAGGTCTACATCAACATGATGAAAACACTCAAATATATATAAACAAAGGAACAGGATTTTGGGGACCACCTATGAGACTAGGTGCAAGTTCTGAGATTACTAATATAACTCTTACTCCTATGTGATTCCAATCACATTAATTTTTTTATCCTTCTGATAATCTCTTTATGATGTTTTCATCGAAACAAAATAAAAGGATTAAGGATGGGAAAAATGAAATTCTTTATGGATACACATGATTCAAGAACAGGTACCTTTCCAGAGGGAATAAAACAAAATGAATTAGATGAGTTTTATAAAGCATATGCAAAAGCATGTGAAGAAGAAGGCGTAATTTCTGTAAAAACTCATGTAGGAAACTCTGAAGGCAAAGCTTTCTGTTTTAATATGGCAGAGAGTGAAGAAGCAGTATTTAGAGTACACGAAAAAGTTGGTTTACCATATGATTCTATTGTTGAAATAGATTCAATATATCCACTTAAAGAAAGCAACTAATAAAAAAGCAATCCTATTTTAGGATTGCTTCTTCTAATTATTTATATACTCAACAATTTCACCATTTACAGACTCTAAAAATGCAACTATCTTTTTAATTTCATCATCACTTATTTTAGTTCTATGTTGATGTTTTACCATAAGTTTTATAGCATCTTCTAACTCTTCTATTCCACCATTATGAAAATATGGATATGTACTTACTACATTTCTAAGTAATGGCACTCTAAAAAATCTATCTGGGTCATCTTTTCCTAAAAAGTTCCCTTTATTTTCAAAAGGGAAAACAATATTTGCTAAAAGCTCTTTTTTAACACTGTTATTTTTCCCATTATGACATGAATTACAAGAAGTTGTTACTATCTTTTTATATGCTTTTTGTTTTGGGAATAGATGAAAAAAACCTTCACTTATTGCATCCAAATCTTCTTTTCCTAAACTCTTTTCTAAAAATGACACTAAAGATTTATCACTTTTAAAATCCATATCAAAATACTTTCTATTTTCTTCAAGCTTTGATAAAAAAGTATTGTATCTTTTCTTTAAATCTTTAACCTCTTCAATACTTTGCATACTCCAAATTCTATGATGAACTAAAGGAAATTTTCTAAGTTCTTGTCCTCCTAAAGCTATACCATTGTGACAACCTACACAACTTTTTGTTATAAAAAGATGTAAGCCTTCTTTCTCTTTTTTATTTAAAGCATTTAAATCACCTTCAAGGAAGTTATCATATCGACCTCTTGTAAGTAAGGTCTTTTCATAAGTTGAAATCGCATTTGCAATTTTCTCAAAAGTAATCTTTTTATTTCCATAAGCTTTGAGAAATAACTCTTCATAAATTTTATTTTCTTCTATTCTTTGTACTGCAAGTTTTGGAGTAATAGACATCTCAAACTTTGCTTGTAAAGGACCTTTTGCTTGGTCCTGTAAATCTTTACTTCTTCCATTCCAAAAGTATTGTTTTGAAAATGCTGAGTTTAAAACTGTTGGGGTGTTTAGATGAAAGGGATTTTCTTGTTTTTTATGTCCCACAGCAGTAGATAATCCATCTGCACCACCTTTTTTAAAACTATGACAAGATGCACAGCTTATATCTTTTCCTAATGATAAATTTTTATCAAAAAATAGCTTTTTACCCAAGGCAACTTTTGTATGGGAAAGATCTTCTTCTTTTATATTTAACTCTGTTCTTAATGACTTTAAGTCTTTTGGTACAGGTTTCAAACCATAATAAAGTGCACTTTGAAGTAACTTCTCATCTGCAAACAACGACCCTACTAACAGTATAATTAAAATTGAATATTTCATTTCTTCTCCTTTTTAAAAATAATTCTAATATTTCAGAAAGTTTTTTTATGTGAGGAGAATCACATAAGAGCATAAAGCTCTTATATTATGAAGATTTTTTTTTTCAATAAAATATAGGCTTAATCTAACAATAGGGATACATCCTATAAACAGTACAATATAATTTAAATTTATCACACCATATAATATAAATAAAAAAGAGAAAAAGAGTCTTAAAAATATTCCTCTTTTTGTTGGGTTACATTTTATAAGTTTCATATAAATACCCTAAATATCTGAACTCTATAAGAGTCCAAATATATCCTTAGTAAAGTTTTTATACCATAATTTTGTTGCTTTTGCTGCATCCTCATTGATAGGTGAAAGATAAGAATTCACCTTGACATTATCCTTATATTTATAAGTGTGTGAAACAAATACTGCATCTTTATTTGTAACCATTGAATAACAAATATTACTAGGCATATTCTTTTTATAGTCAAATGTTTCATTTTTATATCTTGCAACAATTTCCTTCGCAACTATATAGGCACAAGAGTTTGCCATATACGCACTTTTAGGATATGGATATTCTCCTTGGGCATCTCCTATTACATAAACATCTTCATCACTCGTTGACCTAAATGTTGGCTTTCGAAGTTTTGCCCAAGCATTTTCGTACAACTCTAAATTTGCAATATTCACTAAAGAGTTTGCTTTATTTGGAGGGATTATTGAAGCCTCCTCATATTTAACTTCTAAGGTTTTATATTTTAATTCTTTTTTATCAAAACTTTCTACAAAAATAGTCTTTTTATCAAAATCAATATCTTTAAAATTTGTTAAACTTCTATAGTCTATAAAATCTGAATAATATTTATTAAAAGCTTTTAAGAACTTTGAAGCTTTAGCAGCTGGTTTCTTTCTAGGGTCTAAAATAACAACTCTTCCATCAATATTATTTTGCTTAAAATAGTTTGCAATCATACAAGCTCTTTCATAAGGAGCAGGAGGACATCTATATGAAGAAGAAGGAATTGAGATAATAAAATCTCCCCCTTTGAAGTTTTTAATCATTCTTTTTAAAGCTAAATGCTCACTTCCAGGTTTTAATCCAGCAGGAGTCTTTTGTCTTGATTTTTGAGCTTTTGAAATATCACTATCATACAACTTAGTATAATCATAATCAATTCCACAAGCCATAATCATATAATCATATTTTACTTTTGTTTTTGTTGTATATATTAATTTTTCATCCCTATTTATCTTAACAATCTTTTCATTTACAAAGGAGTACTTATATTTATTTACAGCACCAAAATAGTCAAAATTCAAATCTTCAAAACTAACATAAGGAATTCCTCCAAGCCATAAATTACTATATGGACAAGAAATAAAGTTTTGTTTTTGTTCAATAACAGTTACTTCTAACTTTGGATTGAGTTCTTTTAAAAACTTTGCAATACTCAATCCTGCATAACCTCCTCCACAAACAGCTATGTTTGTAGTTTTGTTAATCAAATCATTCTCAGGATTATATTGGCATTCAAATTTTCCCTTTGCTACACTATCTGTACTATTTAATAACGCCGCACTTATTGCAGAGTATTTTATAAACTCTCTTCTTTTCATTTTCACTCCTTATTCACAAGTTGGAAAAACTCTTGCATCAACTGCATTAGCTTTTACATATGCTTTTAAAAAAACAAGTGATTCATTAAAACTTTTCTCTTTTAATGTCTCCGATAATTCAGAATTTTCTTTTACCAACTCCTGTTTTAAAAGATATCCTTCATCTTTAAACATCTCTTCCCACTCTTTTATGGTATGTTTTTTTGCAAAACTTTTTGCATCATACTTTAAACTATCCTCTAGTAAAAATGAGTAATAAGTTTCACCTTTTTGTATATCACCTGCAAAAAGCGTATATCCAAGACATACTATTATTAGTAATTTCTTTACCATTTCTTATCCTTTTTATTAAATTTATAAACAAATTGTAAATAAAAGAAAAATAGTTTTATGTGATAGCTATCACAGAAGAAATTTTTTCAATCTCTTATAATTCCCTTGCAATTAACATAAAAGGAGAAAAAATGAAACTAAACAAAAAAATTGCAAGTGCGTTTATGATGTTATTCTTAACAGTAGGAGCTTATGCTTCAGAAGGATATAAAAACCTTTTTGTAACAATTACATCAGATAGCCTGAAAGTATCAGGTATGGGTGTAGCTGTATCAAATGCTTTTCAAAGTGCAGGTGTAAATACAACAATCCTTATTGGAGCAGAAGCTGCAAAGTTAGCTCTGAAAAAAGGTAAACAAGAAGCATTTGGACCAACGGGAAAATCAGTTAAAGAGATGTTAGTTGGTTTATCAAAAAAAGGTGGAAAAGTTATGCTTTGTGGTATGTGTGCAAAATATGGTGAGATTAAACAATCTGATGTAATAGAAGGTGTTAAGATAGTATCTCCTGGTGATGTAGCAGGAGCTTTACTTGCGCCAGCAACACAAACTTTATCATTTTAAAGAACGCGGGCTTTGCCCGCACTAAAGGAAATTTATGGAACTTTTTGATTATCATTGCTTTAGTAATTTAACTCCTAAAGAAAAAGAAAAGATTTCTAAAGAGTCTAGAAAAGTTATTCTTCCAAGTGAACAAATATTATATTATGTAGGAGATATCTGTGATGATATCCTTTTTTTAAAAAGTGGTAGTATAAAAATATATATTCAGCCAAAAGAACTAAGTTCCGAAGAGATGACTTTATATGAATTAAAATCTGGAAGTCAATGTGTTGTAAATCTATTTAGTACAATATCTTCTCAACCTGCATTAGCTAATGCAATTACAGTTACGCCAATTGAAGGCTGGTTACTTCCTAGAGAAACACTTCTTTGGCTAATAGAAAACTCTTCTTCATTTAGAGAATTTAAAATGAATGATGTAAATAAAAGAATAACAGCACTTATAAATCTTCTAACTAATATTAAGTTTTCAAATATAGAACAACAACTTTTAAACTGGTTATATGTACAAGGTCTTGATAAAATTAAAATTACTCACGAAAATATAGCTTGTATTATTGGAGTTACTAGAGAAACAGTAAGTAGAAACTTAAAAAAATTAGAACAAAAAGGGCATTTAAAACTAGGAAGAGGAATGATCTTTTTAGATTAAAAGATCATTTTATAAAAATTGATTTAAAAGTTTTTGACGATCTACTATTTTAATATTTCTTTTTTCTTTCTCAATTATTCCATCTTTAATAAGCTTTGTAATTTTTCTTGAAAGTGTTTCTTCTCTTATATTTAAAATCTCTGCAATTTTTACTTGTTTCAAAGTATTAAGAGATGCTTCATTATCATATATAAACTTTGCAACTTTTGCATTTATATCAATAGTCATATTTGTATGAATAAAATTTTCCAAATATTTAATTTTTCTACTAAGTGATTTAATAAAAAGTGTCGAAATTTCTTTTTTATGTAAAAAATTATCTCTGAATTTTTCATAATCAATCAAAATAACTTCAGATTCTGTTTCAAAAGAACAATTTGCAGGGAAAGGATTTTCTTCATAATTTGCAATTTCTGCAATAAAAGAAGGTGCATTTATATTATGAATAATAATTTCATTGTCCTTATAATCGTGCTTATAAAGCTTAACAACACCACTTACTAATAAATATAAATATTTAGACTCATCGCCTCTATAAAAAAGAATCTCATTCTTCGAATATTTTTTTAATATAGATATTTTTTGTAACTCTTCTATTTCATTTTCATCTAGCGTACTAAAAAAATAAAACTCTTTTAAATTCATAACTTCTCTTTTCTTGATAAACATCATTGCATTACTAAAAATTTTATACAAAAATGATAAAATAGAATTTAAAATAAAAGAGTAACTTTTTAATCATGGAAATAGTAAAGTTTAAAGAAGAAATTAATACCTTAAAAAAATTCTTTGAAGTCTATTGTAAAGAAAAAGACGTAGACCAAAAAATTATTACAAAAACACTAAACTACAAAAATGAAGAAATAAAGATTGAGCTAAATTTATGCCCTGAATGTCTTAGAAAAATAAACTATTCTTTTGATAGATTATTAGAATGTCCTCACGATATAAAGCCTAGATGTAGGACTTGTCCTACTCCATGTTATGAAAAAAAACAGTGGAAAGAAGCAGCAAAAATAATGCGTTATAGTGGAATGAGGCTAGGGTTACTCTCATTAAATAAAAAAATAAAAAATATTTTTAAAAGAAACTAATGTGGCATATTAAATAAAACTATTACAATTGAAAATATACATATACCCATAGTTATATGGTGGTCACTACTTCTTTGTTCACTGTTATTCATTACTTACCTCCTTTTAAAGAGGAGTAAAAAAACTCCTCTTATTTGATTTCTATACTTTTTTTGATTTTTTCTTCTGTCAATTTTGGAATAATTACTTCCAAAACACCATTATCTGATCTTGCTTCAATATTCTCAACATCTACATTTTCTGGTAGATTAAAACTTCTTGAAAACTTCCCAAAAGTAGTTTCCAATTTATAATAATCATCTTCTTTTATCTCATCTTTTGTTTTTCTTTCACCTGAGATAATTAAAAGGTCATTATTCATATCAACTTTAATATCTTCTTTTTTAACACCTGGCAAATCTACATCAATATGATATGCTGCTTCACCTTCTCTTGTATTAACAACTGGAACAAATCCACTTACAGCTTCATTTGTATTTGGATATGTATAAAAACTTTTTTCTATTTCTCTCATTTGTTTGAAAGGATCAAATCTTGTTACTAACATTTCATACTCCTTATTTTTAATTTCTTGAACTATCTCTTATCAAGTAATGAAATTATAACACTATTTTTTAGCACTTGTCAATAGTAAGTGCTAAATATTTTAGCACTTTATTGGATAATATGCTAATTAGATACCATTAATAGGCTATTATAAAATTTATAAATTTTAGCACTCTCTTAATATTAGTGCTTATTTTAATACTATTTTATATCTTTTGTTTAAAATTTAAGTCTAATTTTCTTTATATACTATATAATTAAATTATGAAATTTATTCAGAAATTATTACTCCTTTTAGGATTATCAACATTTTTAAACCTTTTTGCAAACGATATTATAGAACAGAAAAATATTTATAAAGATATTAAAAAAGTACCAAAGAAAAAAGCTGCACTTCTTCTTGGAACTGCAAAATACGTAAAAAAAGGTAAACAAAACTATTTCTATACATATAGAATAGAAGCAGCTGTAAAACTATGGAAAGCAAATAAAATTGATGCAATTGTAGTATCAGGAGATAATGGTACTAAATACTATGATGAAACAACAACTATGTTTAAAGATTTAGTAAAAAAAGGTGTTCCATCTGAATATATAGCTAAAGATCATGCAGGATTTAGAACTTTTGATTCAATTGTAAGAGCCAAAGAGATATTTGATTTAGATGATTATATTATAATTTCTCAAGAATTTCATCTAAAAAGAGCTCTATATATTGCAAATGAAAAAGGACAAAAAGCCATAGGCTTTGCAGCACGTGATATTAAAGGTACCAATGCTGCAAAAAGAATGGAAGCTAGAGAATTTCTAGCTGGAATCAAAGCCTTTTTAGATATAAATGTTTTAGATACAAAACCAAAATTTACTGGAAAGAAAATCAAAGTAAACTATAGAAAATGATTTTTATTTATTAACTATTAGACCAATCCATGTAAATAGACTTAATAAACTCCATAGGTAAAAACTAATTTCATCTCCTGCCATATGAACATTGATTAAATAGAAGTTCTAATTCCAATAGTTCATATTCCATATCTGTAGACTCAAAATTTTTTAAATATGCTTTCATAATTAACCTCTATTCAAATTAGTTTGTAACTAAAATAAAACTTGTAAATATAATAGTTGCTTGTATTCCTATAACTATTAAATAATCGTTTATATTTGTATTTATATTATTGTTATTCATTTTTTTCTCCTAAATAGGCCCTATTAAGGACCTTCATTTTTAAATAGGAGAAAATATACCTCCTATTCTTTTTTTAAATTAAAATTCGTATTAATATTCATTTTCAAGCCTTAAACACTCAAAAAATACGAATAAAACTCCTCATCTTTTACATAGCCCAATTCTTCATATAAAGTTTGTGCTTTTTTATTTTCTAAAGCTGTTTGTAAAAATATCCCTTTAGAACCACTTTTTATTGCCATTTGTGTTGCTTGATTCATAAGCATTTTTGCTATACCTTTTTGCCTATGATTTTCATCTACAAATAAATCATTTAATATCCAGGAACTTTTTGCACTTACAGAAGAAAAACTTGGATAGAGTTGGGTAAAACCTAAATATTCCTCTTTTTCGTTCTGGACGTAGAAAATTACAGATTCATCTTTTTCAACTCTTTCTTTTAAAAATACCTCTGCTAATTCTAAATTACTCTCTTGATTATAGAAAACCCTATAACTATCAAATAACTTTGTTAATTTTTTTACATCATTCGCATTTGCTTTTTTTACTATTAAATTCATTTTCTTTCCTTTTTATTCTTTTATTAATTTTTTTTGCATAAAAAAAGGGGAAGAGCTAAAAAGCTCTTCCCCTTTCAAATAGATAAAATATTTTCTATTCGTCTGCGAACTTAGCTTTCTTTGCTGCTCTTTTTCTAACTGTTGGATCAAGCTCTCTTTTTCTAACCCTAATCGAAACTGGAGTTACTTCAACAAGCTCATCTTCTTCAATCCACTCTAATGCATTTTCTAAAGACATAACCTTTGGTGGAACAAGCTTAATAGCTTCATCTGCACCAGAAGATCTTACGTTTGATTGTTGCTTAGCTTTGATTGGGTTTACATCTAAATCATTTGATTTAGCATGTTGTCCAATTACCATTCCACCATAAACTTTATCTTGAGGCTTAACATACATAATACCTCTATCTTGTAAGTTAAAGATTGAATAAGCAACAGCTTCGCCACCCTCCATAGATACTAAAGCTCCATGTTTTCTAGACTCAACAGTTCCAGAATGAGGTCTGAATTCTAAGAATGAGTGGTTCATGACACCCTCACCTTTTGTTTCAGTTAAGAACTCAGTTCTAATACCAATTAATCCCCTTGCAGGAATTTCAAACTCTAGTCTTGTATAACCAGAACCCATTGGTACCATATTTGTCATGTTAGCTTTTCTTTTTCCTAACTTTTCAATAATTGCTCCAGAGAAATCATCTGGTGTATCAATTACTAAATGCTCAAATGGTTCCATAGTTACACCATTTTCTTCTTTTGTAATTACTTCTGGTCTACCAATTGAGAACTCAAAACCTTCTCTTCTCATATTTTCAGCAAGGATACAAATTTGTAATTCACCCCTACCGTTAACTTTAAATTTACCTTCACCAATTTGCGCATAATTCATAGCAATATTAGTATTCATCTCAGCTTCTAATCTTTCATCAATCTTGTTAGAAGTTACATACTTACCTTCAGTACCTGCTAAAGGAGAATCATTAACTGCAAATGTAACAGAAAGTGTAGGCTCTTCAATATGCATAGGATCTAGTGGCATTGGATTTGCAGGGTCACAAAGTGAATCACCAACATCAATAGTTTCAAAACCAGCAACAGCAACAATATCACCAGTACCAGCAGTTTTGATATCAAATCTATCAACACCTTTAAATCCAATAAGTTTAGTTACTCTACCTTTGATTTTTTCACCATCAGCTTTAACTAAAGTAACAGTTTCACCCATAGAAATAGTACCATTGAAGATTCTTGCAATTCCAATTTTTCCAATGAAATTATCATAATCAAGTGTAAATACTTGAAGTTGAAGACCATTTTCATCATCACCTTTTGGTTTTGGAACTTCTGTTAAAATAGTTTCAAATAATGGAACTAAATCTTTTTTCTCATCTTCTAAAGCAGTCATTGCATAACCATCTCTAGCTGCTGCATAAATAACTGGAAATTCTAATTGCTCTTCAGTAGCACCCATTTGGTCAAATAAGTCAAATACTTCATCAACAACTCTATCTGGATCTCCACCTGGTTTATCAATTTTGTTAATAACAACAATTGGTCTATGACCTAATTGTAAAGCTTTTTTAACAACAAATTTTGTTTGAGGCATAGTACCTTCTTGCGCATCAACTAGTAATAATACTGAGTCAACCATCTTAAGAACCCGCTCAACTTCTCCACCAAAATCTGCATGGCCTGGAGTGTCAATAATATTAATTCTTACATCATTATAATCAATAGCAGTATTCTTAGAAAGAATTGTAATTCCTCTCTCTTTTTCAATATCATTACTATCCATAACTCTTTCATCTACTTCTTGGTGAGCAGAAAAAGTTCCTGATTGTTTTAATAATTCATCTACTAATGTTGTTTTACCGTGGTCAACGTGTGCGATAACGGCAATATTTCTAATATCTCTCATAAATTGATTTCACTTTACATTAAATTTTCGCGATTATACTAAAACTTTGCTTAATTTAAGGTAATAATAATACTCTAATTACCACTTGATTACATCATTTTTGGCTATTTTTAGATAAAAAACCACTTTTTATATCCTTTTATTAGATATACTAAGAAAAAAATTTGAAGTATAAAATGAATTATCAATCTATATTAGCCGAAATACAAAATGAAATTAAACCACTTTTTAAAGAAGGTAAAGTAGCAAACTATATACCAGCTTTACAAAAAGCAAATCCAAACGATTTTGCGATGAGTATAGTAACTATTGATGGAAATGAATACCATATTGGTTGTAGTGATAAAAATTTCTCAATACAAAGTATCTCAAAAGTATTTACTTTTACTCTAGCACTTGAAAATTATAGTAAAGAGCTTTATAAAAAAGTTGGTCATGAACCTTCTGGGGATCCTTTTAACTCTTTAGTTCAATTAGAGTATGAAAATGGAATTCCTAGAAATCCTTTTATAAATGCAGGCGCAATTGTTACAACTGATTCTTTAATTTCTAAATACAAAGATGATACATTTAGCCAAGTTTTAAAATTCATAAAAAAAACTTCGAACAATAATACAATCAATTTTGATAATGAAATATTTAAGTCAGAATTAGAACATGGGTACAGAAACCTAAGTTTAATTAACTTAATGAAAAGCTTTAAAAATATTGATAATGATACTAAAAAAGTTATTGAAACATATTTTCAACAATGTTCAATCATGATGAATACTAAACAGTTAGCCCATTCAATGCTATTTCTAGCAAATCATGGAAGACAGCCAATTACAAATGAAATTATAATAAATGAAGCAAAAGCAAAAAGAATAAACTCTTTAATGTTAACTTGTGGACATTATGATGCATCAGGAGACTTTGCATATAAAGTTGGTCTTCCAGGGAAAAGTGGTGTTGGAGGAGGAATTGTCGCAGTAGTCCCTAAAAAGATGGCTCTTTGTGTATATAGTCCTAAACTAAATAAACAAGGCAATTCTCTAATAGGAACAAAAGCTTTAGAACTTTTTACTACTAAAACTGGCTTATCTATATTTTGATTTATTTATAGTTTCTTATTTTTTTTTGCTTTTTATAATGCTTATTATTATAGACTTTTCTTTTCAATCATAGGATAAGACATGAAACAAATCTTTTTTTTACTATCTCTTTTTTCAATTTTATATTCAGAGCAAACAATTGATCCATATAAAAATATACACTATTATACTCTTGAGAATGGTTTAAAAGTTTACTTACTTAATGATAAAAAAAGCGAAAATACTTCAGTCCACATTAATGTTGGAGTTGGCTCAGAAATAGAAAACAAAGAAACTGCTGGAATTGTCCATTTAGTCGAACATCTAGTATTTAGGGACAAAAGAGTACCACACAGAGATTTCTATGATTATATGATTGATGAAGGTGCAGATTATGTCAATGGAACAACAAGAAGTCAAACTACAGAATATATAGCAACTATAAATTCAAAAAAAAGTTATTGGATTGTAGAAACTTTTGCACAAATGTTATTTGATAAAGAAATTGATAGTACCGATTTAAATATAGAAAAAAATGCTTTGCAAACTGAAATTGGCGAATCAAATTTTATGTCTTATTTAGGTTTATTGCTAAAAAAATTTGATTCTTTATTTCCTGAAAAATATAACTTTTATGAAAATGACTTTAACTTAATAAATGAAAAAGATAAAATAGATAAATACTATGAACAAATAAATAATCAAAAATTTACATTAGACGATGTTTTTAAATATTATGATGATTATTACTACCCAAAAAATATGATTTTAAAAGTAGCTGGTAATTTTGAAATTAACAAAATGAAAAAAGTTATTGCTAATAGTTTTGGAAAAATAAAAAAGAAAGGTTCTTTATCTACTTATATTTATAAAAGAGAGGCAAAACTAAATGACAAACCATTTATAAAAATTAATCATGGAGAAAAAAACAAAAACCATGCTTTTATAGGTGCAAAATACATTGACCAAGGATATAAACAATTTGTTGTTTTAGATAGCTACATAAACTTTCTTGAAAAAAAGATACAAAGATATCTTAGAAATGATCAAGGGAAAACGTATTCTGTAAATGATTTTTATTTTAGCAAAAAAGATGCTGCAATTTTTGGTATAGATTTTGATTCTTTACATAATGAATTTGATAAAAATACACTATTTGTAAAAAATACTCTTTTTAATAGTGAACTTATAACTGATGATGAAATAAAAAAAGCTTTAGATGATTATAAACTGTTATTAACAAATAAAGAGCATGACAGTCAAACTCTTCAAGATTTGATAGATGATTTAGAATCTATTCACTATATAGATAAAAACTATAATCAAACTCCTTATGAAATTTTTAAATCAATTACAAAAGATGACTACAAAAAAATTATAGAAAGTACTTTTGTTAAAAAAAATATGTATTTAACTATTTATAAAGACTATCATTTTTTTCCCTATGACAGAACTATTCTTAGCATAATATATTTTGTACTATTTATAATAATCTATTTAAAATATTCACAGTTTTTATTAAAAAATAAAAACATTTTCTACACACAAAGAGATATATTGTTTTCAAGACGTGTGGGAAATAGATTTTTATCATTTATAGTATTTTTTTCTTGTTTTATTATTGCTAGTATTATTCAAGACTGGATGATATATTTTTTCACAAAGTTTATATTAGCAGATCAAAATTATTTTAATAGATTAGAAGGTATTTCTATTTATATCTATGATTTTATAAACACAATTATATACATATTTATTTTCTTAGTTATCTTCTCTACATTATTTAAAAGATATGTATCAAAAATAGATATTTTAAGAGATAAAATAAATTTTTTAGGCTCAAGATTTATTAGTTTAAAAAAAGATGAGATTAAAGAAATTAAAGTAGTAGAATGGGAATTAAAAAATTTCTTCAAAACATATGGATATACAATGCTATTTTTTAAAAAGCTTATACTAATAAAAACCATAGAAAATGAAGAGTTTTATATTAAAACAAGTAATTCATATCATTTAGTAGAAGATTTAAATTCATGGCATAGAAAAGTAAATAATTAAAGTTTTAGTTACTGTTTCTTAGGGAATAACTACCAAATTTAAAAAAACTTATAAATCTTTAAATTTTTTTCTAATTTGTAAAAATTCATCCAAATTATCAAAAAAGATATCTACTAGTTTTGGATCAAAGTGTTTACCTCTTTGTTCTTTAAAAAAATTAAATATTCTTTCATCATCCCAAGCTTTTTTATAAACTCTATGGCTTCCTAATGCATCAAAAACATCTGCTAAAGCTGTTATTCTTCCATATATATGTATATCTTCTTTTGCTTTTCCTACTGGATAACCTGTACCATCCCATTTTTCATGATGTTCTTTAGATACTATAGCTGCTGTTTTAAGTAGTGGTTTACTAGATGATTTTAACATCTCATAACCTAATTGAGCATGTGTTTCCATAATCTTTCTTTCTTCAGTATCTAATTTTCCAGGTTTATTTAAAATAGAATCAGGAATTGCAACTTTTCCTATATCATGCATAGGTGATGCCTCTTTTATCATTTCAGCTTCTTCTTTGTCTAAACCATAATATAAAGCCAAAAGTTTAGAATACTCAGCAACTCTTTTTACATGGTTTCCTGTCTCTTTTGAACGTGTTTCACCTATAGCACCCATTGTAAAGACTACTTCTCTTTGAGTGGTCGCAATCTCTTCATTTAGATTTTTAATTTCTCTAAGTCCTTCAGCAATTTTTTCTCTTTTTTCATCCACTGAAAATGCAACATTTTTATATATTTTAAGTGTAAGGTAAATTGTAAAAAGTATTGTTATCAAAGAGACAATAAATAAAATAGCTCTATTTTTATTAATAGAATTTTCTAATATCATTTCTGTTTCTATTTCTAACTTATCGATTAACTTGTTATTTTTTCTCAATAATTTCTTAATCAACACACCTAACTCTTCTTCTTTTTCTTCAATTTGATTTAATTCAATAGTATGATTTAATAAAGTCTTAATTACTTCTACATATCTTTCAAAATCTTTACTATTCATCTCTTTTTCTAAAAAATCCAATTCAGAAATCCATAATTCTAAATATTTAATATCATTAAGTTGAGATAAAACCTTATTTCTATGAAAATCTAAGCTTGCAAAGCTTTTTATCAATTTTAAACTATTTGAATGCCAAATTTTTTCTTGAATTAATATTTGCAATCTTTCTTCATCAGTATAATTTTTAGAATATTTTTTATTTAAATTTAATTTTTTTATTTGTAATAAATAACTTTTATTAAAAAATGACTCTATTTTCTTTTCATTTTTATAAACCATTTCCAGTTCATCATTTATATCTTGACTATTAAAATTATCACATAAGATTTGTACAGACTCTACTTTTTTATCTTTTATCTCTAAAAATTTCTTTTTTTCTTTAGTAAATTGATTTTGAATATCTTTAAGAGATGTTATATCTTTCGCAAGCATAGAATCTAAAACTAATTGATTCATATTTTCTTGAATCGAGACTAAACTTATAACATAATCTTCAAAATCATTGTTATCTTTTATTTTTTCTAACAAACTATGATTTAAATAAGATATAGAAATCATTAAAAAAATAATAAAAATAAAACCAAACTTTATAGCTTTTTTAATATCCATATCAACCTTTCTTATCCAATTTTATTAATAAAACCAATCCTAATATTGTAATAAAAATACCTATAAAACCAATTAAACTAGGCAATGCTACACTTAAAAATATCATTTCTCCTAAAAGTGCAAAAAATACTTCTCCTGATTGGCTAGCATCTACTATCATCAACTTGCTTGGGGTATTTGCAATGCTCCTTACATATAAAAATAATGAAGTTGCTATCACTCCTGAAAGTAAAGCTATTAAAGCAACGCTTAAATATTGACCTTGAGTAGGTACGGTGGCATCTGTAAAAAAATATAAAACAATCCATAAAGGAAAACTTCCAAGTGTTAATAAAAACACCTTTACAAAAGCATTATTTATAACTGATATATCTTTTTTTTGCTCTTTTCTTTTTTTCTTCTCTTCCCAGACGAGCTGATTTCCAAAAGGATATGAAAAAGCTGCAATAAATACAGGTAAAAAACCAAGAAGTAAAGGTTGTAAATTATTTATATCAAAATGACTAATGTTTACTAAAGTAATCCCTGTAAAAATTATAAAAGTAAAAAACCAAACTCTTTT
Source organism: Arcobacter sp. LA11 (assembly GCF_001895145.1). Taxonomy (NCBI): domain Bacteria; kingdom Pseudomonadati; phylum Campylobacterota; class Epsilonproteobacteria; order Campylobacterales; family Arcobacteraceae; genus Arcobacter; species Arcobacter sp. LA11. Next base: position 21,967 of record NZ_BDIR01000001.1, read on the forward strand.
TGACAATTTTTGTCCAAAAAAAGCCAATACAAATAAAGAAGCTAAAATAGTTATCTGCCAAGTAGTTGCAACAACCCAAGCAGGGGAAAAATCTGCTGCATAACATATCAAAGAATAAAAAAACCCAAATCCTATAGTTCCTGATATTGTCCAAAATTTAAAATGCTCAAAATACTCTTTTAACACAGCTTTAAAATATGAAAAACCTTTAAAAGTTATAAACCCTAAAGCCAAAAAAAGTAAAGTATAAAAAAATCTAAGTGTTGCAGACCAATACCAATGTCCACCATCTAATGATATTGCACGATTTATCAAAAATGTAGCAGAAAAAAATAGTGCAGCTAATAATCCAATAATAAGTAAATAAGAAGAACTGCTTTCATATTGTTTAATGTAAAGTTTTATTTTATTCAATAATATATCCTGAAGAAGCAAAATAAAAGTATAGCAGGAAATTTTAAAAAATTTCATATTAATTATAGTAAAATTATTTATCTCTTTTTTAAAAGATTTTGCAGTATAATCACAAAAAATATAGGTTGAAATAATACATGACTCCTTTAGAAATTGCCGATATTATTGGTATCATATCATTTGCACTTAGTGGATTTTTAATTGCTGTTCACTATAAATTAGATATTTTAGGAATATTTATATCTTCATTTTTAACTGCACTTGGTGGAGGAATGATAAGAGATGTAATTGCAAATAAAACACCATATGTTTTAACAGATAATCTTCCTATAATACTTGTAGCTACTACATTATTTATATCTTTAGCACTAAAACTTCATAAAAAAACAGATTTAGAAGGTAAAACTACTTTTATAATATCTGATGCAATAGGTTTAGTCTCTTTTGCAATAACTGGTGCGTTGATTGGTATAGAAGCAGATTTTAATTTTCTTGGTGTCTTGATGTTAGCATTTTTAACAGCAGTTGGTGGAGGAACTATTAGAGATATTTTAATAAATAAAGTTCCATCTATTTTAGTATCAGAGTTTTATGGAACTGTAGCAATTATAGTAGGTCTTGTAACTTATTTTTTACATCTGTTTCATGAAACAAATATTATCAACTTAACTATCTTATTTATTTTTGGTGTAACATTAAGACTTCTAGCATATTATAAAAACTGGCATCTTCCAACTTTATCCAAATAAACTAATCAGTTTATAATTTAATTATTTTTTATATATAATTTACCTAATCTAAAATTAGGAACCAAATATGTCTACTACATTAAACCAAGAAGAACAAGACTTAGTTGTAAAATCTTTTGAAGAAGTAAAAGACTTTAGAACATTAGGTGAAAAAATCACTGCTCCAATTGATTCAATTATTGATGAAACTACAGTAATCATTGAAAATGATCCTATTATGGATGTATCAAATGAACTAAATGATATGAATAATAAAATGCAAAGTATCTATGCGGATATTATTGACAATGACGGCGCTGTAATGAAGTTTTTTAAAGGTTTACCAATTGTTGGAACAATTGCAGAAAAACTAGATGAAAAATGGGATGAGCAAAACTTTAATATGCAAACTATCAATGGGCAAATCACTACAATTTTTTCAGGTTTTGATCAAGCTTATACTTCATTAAATACATCAATAGATATGCAATATAATTTTTTAGAAGGTATTGAAAAAAATCTTGGAAAAGTAATTGATTACAAAGAGTTTCTAGATGAAAAACTTGTAGAATTCAAAACAGGCATTGAAGAAAAAAAAGAAGATAAAGAGAAACTAAAACTTTTTGTACGAAGTGTAGAATTTTTTCAAACAAATTTAACAGTTCTTATTGGTAACCTTGAAATGGCTAAAAAAAGATTACTAATCAGACTTGATTCTGCTAGAAAATTGTCTCTTTCAATGAATTCTTCAAAACCAATTTTTAAAACTTTATTATCTACTGCTGTAATTGAAATCTCTGGACAGAAAGCTATTGATGCATCTATGACTGCAATAAATGCAATGAGTGAAACTATTGATAAGATGTCTACATCTTTAACTGAGGAAGCAATTGAATCAAATAAAAAAGCCGAAGAGTTATCTTCTAAACCAATTTTATCTTTAAATGTATTTGTAGATAATGTACAAAAACTAAAAAATCATTTTGATGAAATTGAAGATTACAGAGAAAAAATTATGATTGATGCAAAAAAAGAGAGAGAAGACTTTGAAAATGCAAGAAAAAATCTTGCAGATATTAAAGTATTATCAAAATCTCAAAGTGATGAATTAGAAAAGATTTTAGCAAAGTAATATGTACAAAAATAAATCTTATATAAATAAAAAAACTAGAAAAGAGATAGAAAAAAAAGGATTTAGTGTTTATAACTATATATCTTTTAAAGAGTTAATTTCAACTGTAAATAAAGATTATCTACAAACACTAAATACTATAAACATACCTTTTGCAATTATTAATGGAATTGTAGGATATATATCTTATGAAGCTAATAATTACAAGTTTTTAATAATGCTTTATATATTTGTTTATTTTTTTGTATTTATATACCTAATAATAAAACTTGTCTATAGAACTTACACCTTTTCTATAATTACAAATGTAATATATACAACAAAAGGTTTAGTAATAAATAATGAAATACATCATTATAAAGAAGATGATAAATTAATGCCTTTACTTGAAAAACTTGAAAATTTATTTGAAGAATATCTTTCTAAACCTTCCAATTTAAAAAGTATAATAGAAAAAGAAAAAGAAAAACTTTTTAGTAAATTATCAAATAATTTTTCAAGTATAAGTAAACTGGATAGCAGGTCTACAAGTAGAGATAGTGGTAAAGCAATTATGATTGCTTATGTTGCCTTAATTGCATATTCTATATCTGTTGTATTTTTTTATTTTATAGGAATGTTTTTAGGTTTTATATTTTTCTTAATATTTATCTCATTAATCAGTCTATATTTTTCAATTAATAAATCAGATGAATTAAAAATTCAACAAGAAGTGACAAAAATTGATAAAGAGTTTTTAAATTTAGAAGATATTTATTCACATCTAAATAAGAAAATTTCTACTTTTTCAGAAGGTGAAATTTTCAATTTATCAAAACATATAGAAAATGAATACAATAGTTTCTATCAGAAAATAAATAAAATAATTGACCATAAAGATAGATTAAAAAGTATTATCAACAACTCATCTTATAAAGACTTTATTGATTTTGCACTTTTTATGATATACCTAAAAAATCAATTTAACAAGCCTCTAAAGAAAATGCTTAACTTATTAAAGAATTATAAACAAAAAGTAGAAAAGGAGTTACTAGAAGCAAAAGAGACTCTTAAAAATATAGATTCAAATGAAAAGTATCAAATAGAGACTAGAATTATTAATTTAGAGACTATAAATAAAAATATAGATGAACACTTAAAACAATTAGAAATTAGTTTACTTTAATTAAAAAGGAAAACTATTATCCTTTATTAATATTTCATTTATATTTAATAAGTAAAATTCTGCAACTTAAAATCTAGGAGAAAAGATGAAAAGAATTTTATTTTCAGTTTTATTATTTGTTGCAACTTTTGCTAACGCTTTAAACATTGGTGATGCTACACCAGCTTTTGAAATCAAAGATCAATTTGAAAAAAAACATAAAATAGCAAGTGATGCAAAAACTATTCTAGTTGCTGCTGATAAAGGTACTAGTGAAATATTAAGAGATTATTTTTTAGCTAAAGATGCTAAATTTTTAACTTCTAATAAAGCTTATTACGTTGCAGATATTTCTGGTATGCCAAGTTTAATTGCAAAATTCTTTGCATTACCAAAAATGAAAAAATACCCATTTTCAGTTCTATTAGTAGATGAAGAACAAACAAAATCGTTTACTAAAAAAGAAGAAAATATTACAATTTATACTGTTAAAAATGGAAAAATATCAGATATTAGATATGTTAAAGATGCTGCAGGATTAGACTCAGTATTTAAATAAAAAATTACTAGCTTAGGCTAGTAATTTTTCAAACGCTTCAATTATACTTTTACTTTCTAAATCTTTTATTCTATTTTCTAAACTTTCGACTGTTTCATTTTCATTTAAAACAATCTTATTTTGAAGTATAAATTCACCTTCATCATAATTTTCATTCACAAAGTGAATAGTACATCCAGATTCTTTCTCTTTAGCTTCTATTACTGCTTTATGTACATTTATTCCGTACATACCTTTTCCACCAAATTTTGGAAGTAATGCAGGATGAGAATTTACAATTTTGTTTTCAAAAGTTCTTACTAAATTTTTTTCTATTTTCTTCATATATCCTGATAAAAATATATAGTCAACTTTAAATTCATTCATCATATTAGTGATTTTTTCATCTAAGTTTTCTTCAGGATATTTACTTGTATTGATTACAAAATTTGGGATATCTTTATTCGAAGCTTTTTGCAGTACTTTTGCCGTTCTATTATTTGATATTACAAGCACTACTTGTGCATCTAAAAGATTTTCTTCACAAGCTTTTTGTATAGTGTCAAATCCACTTCCATTGTGTGAAGATAGTATTCCTATTCTTTTCATCATTTTCTATCCTAATTTTTTTAAAGGTCGAAATTATAGTGAATTTTCAAAAAAAATTCAAAAAATGCATTATTTAATTCTCTGAGAATGAGTTAATGCGATAGCAATTGCATCTGTAATATCTAAAGGTTTTATCTCTTTTTTTATTCCAAGTAATCTTTTTACCATGAAAGCAACTTGAGTTTTATCTGCTTTTCCATTTCCAGTTACTGCTTGTTTTACTTGAAGGGGAGTATATTCTGCAAAATTTCCAAATTCTTGTAACACTTTTAGTGATATTGCACCTCTAAATTGCGCAAGTTTTATAACAGTTTTTGGGTTAAAAGCATAAAACATATCTTCAATAGAGACTTCATCAATTTTATGATTTTTAAAAATCATATCAAAACCTTCTGTCATTTCTACTATTTGCTCTTGGAGTACTTTTGTTTTTATTTTTATAAGACCTGCTTCAACTAGTTTTATATCTCTTCCATTTTTTTCAATAATTGCATATCCACAATTTCTAGTTCCGGGGTCTATTCCTAAAATTTTCAACTTTTCACATTTCCTATTTTTTTAGTTTTTCACAGTCTAAATTGCCTATATAATGGTCAAATTTAAATAAAATTTCACTTAAAAGAATTTAGTTTTTCACATATTAGTTTTTTTTTATTCACAGGTGAAAAACTTTTAATAAAAATTTAGATATAATCTTAACAATTTATATATAAAGAGTACTTATTTAATGACAAGCAAAGAGTTTTTATCAATTATTGAAAAAGAAGCTAATCCAGCAGATTATAAAAAATATTTAAAACAACTATCATACAAAAAAATTTCGTCTGATGATAAACTAGCAGTCTTTGAAGTTTCTAATAAATATATTGCTTCATGGATAAAAAGTAAATTTACTCCTGTTATTCAGCACTGTTTCGAAGTTTACGACGGAACTAAGCCTGATGTAGAAATAAAAATCACAGGTGAAAAAAAGAGTAAAAAAGAGATTATCTCTGAAAAAGCAAAAAATGAAACAGCTGAAAGTACTATTTTAAACCCATCTTATACATTTGATTCTTTTGTAGTAGGTTCTTCAAATCAGATGGCTTATAACGCATCTTTGGCAGTTGCAAGTAAACCAGGTATTCAATACAACCCACTTTTTTTATATGGTGGAACTGGTCTTGGAAAAACTCACCTTTTACAAGCAATAGGAAATGATGCAATTGAACATGGAAAGACTGTTATATACGTAACAATTGAGCAATTCATGAACGATTTTACATTTTCAATCAAAAATAAAAATATGGAACATTTTAGAAGTAAATATAGAAAATGTGACGTTTTATTAATCGATGATATTCAATTTTTATCTGGAAAAGAACAAACTCAAGAAGAGTTTTTTCACACATTTAACGAATTACATAATGCAAAAAAACAAATTGTAATGACTTCTGATAGACTACCTTCTCAAATTGCAGGTTTAGTTGACAGATTAAAATCTAGATTTGAGTGGGGATTAACAGCTGATATCCAAATTCCAGGGCTTGAAACAAAAATTGCAATTATTGAAAAAAAATCTGAATTAAATGGTATTCACCTTACACGTGAAATTATAAATTATATTGCTACAAACCTTGATAACTCTATTAGAGAAATTGAAGGTGTGCTAATTAGAATCAATGCAAGTGCCTCTTTACTAAATCAAGAGATTAATTTAGAACTTGCACAAAGTCTTTTAAAAGAACAAATTAAAGAGAAAAAAGAAAATATCAAATTACCTGATATTATTTCACTTGTTGCAACTGAATTAAATATCAAACCAAGTGATATAAAATCAAAAAAGAGAACAGCAACTGTTGCAAATGCAAGAAGAGTTGTAATTTACCTATCTAGGGAACTTACACATAACTCTATGCCAGATATTGCAAAATTTTTAGGTATGAAAGATCATAGTTCTATTTCAAAAAATATTCAAAAAACAAATGAATTGATTGAAACAGATGAAAACTTTAAATTAATCATACAAAATTTAAAAAATAAAATCATAAATTAAGGAGCTGGAAAAAAAGTTTAAGACAAAAGTGTGAAAAGGTGTGAACTATTATCTCTGTTTATTCACGTACAAAAAGTACGACTGAATAAGCTTTAGAGTAATATTTTCATCTTTTCACATGGTCTACTACTTCCACTACTTAAATATAATATATAGGAGCTAATAAATGAAGTTCATAATAACAAAAAGCATATTTGAGAATATTGTCTCATCAATGCAACCATTTTTAGAAAAAAAAGATGCAAGTTCAATTACTTCACATATCTATTTAGAAGTAAATGATACAAAGCTTATTCTAAAAGCTACTGATTATGAGATAGGATTAGAATGTCAAATTGAATCTATAAGTGAAGCTATTTATGGAAAAGCAACTGTAAATGGTTCAAATTTACTTGGAATTATTAAAAGATTAAAAGATACAGATATTATAATTGAAACTGCTGATAATAATCTAATTATAAAACAAAACAAGTCTACATTTAAATTACCAATGTATGATGCAGATGAATATCCAAATCTAATTTTAAATGATAATTTAAACCATTTAGATATTTCTACTATTAATTTAATTAATTCTATTAGAAAAATTACACCAGCTATTGATAACAATAATCCTAAGTTTGAATTAAATGGTGCATTAATAGATATTAAAAGTTCTAAAATAAATTTTGTTTCTACAGATACTAGAAGATTAGCTATTTCATATTTACAAAATATATCAAATGCAGAAGCTCAATTTATTATTCCTAAAAAAGCAATAATTGAAATTCAAAAACTGTTTTTAGATGAAGCTAATATTTCTTATGATGAAAACAATCTAATTGTTTCTAATAACAATATGAAATTTTTTACTAAATTAATCAATGGTAAATTTCCAGATTATGAAAGAATTATTCCTGCTAATTTAAAATATAATTTATCAATTCCTAAAAATGTATTAGTAGAATCTATTAAATTAGTAACTTCACTATTTTCAAATATTAAAATTACATTTAAACCAAATTCTATAGTATTTGAATCTTTAGATGAAGATACAGAATCAAAAACACAAATTGATATTGAGTTAAATATTGATTCTGATTTTTACCTTGCAGTTAATGCAAAATATTTATTAGACTTTTTAAGTCAAACAAACAATGAAAATGTAGCTATTGGATTTAACGAATCTAATTTACCATTCTATTTAGAAGATGAAAAATTCTTTACAATCGTAATGCCAATAGTTTTAGAAAAATAGAAGAGAGAAGGAAACCTAAATGAGTCAACAAGAGTACGGCGCTAGTAATATTAAAGTTTTAAAAGGTCTTGAAGCTGTAAGAAAAAGACCAGGTATGTATATTGGTGATACTAATATTAATGGTTTACACCACTTAGTTTATGAAGTTGTAGATAACTCAATTGATGAGGCTATGGCTGGCTACTGTAGAAATATTAAAATTACAATGACTAAAGATCATTGGATTAGAGTAGAAGATGATGGTAGAGGTATTCCAACTGCTATGCACCCTACTGAAAAAATGTCAGCTGCAACTGTTGTATTAACAGTACTTCATGCAGGTGGTAAATTTGATAAAGATACTTATAAAGTTTCTGGTGGTCTTCATGGGGTTGGTGTATCTGTTGTAAATGCACTTTCAAAAGAATTAAAAATGACAATTCACCGTGAAGGTAAAGTTCATTATCAAGAGTTTTCTTGTGGTATTCCAAAAGGTCCTTTAGAAGTAATTGGTGATGCTCCTAGAAAAACTGGTACTACTATTGAATTTTTAGCTGATGATTCTATTTTTGAAGTAAATACATATGATTTTGCTACATTAGCAAAAAGATTTAAAGAAGTTGCATATCTTAACTCATTTATTTCTATTACTTTAGAAGATGAAATTCATAAAACAAAAGAAGTTTATCATTTTGAAGGTGGATTAAAACAATTTGCTGAAGATATGAATAAAGATGTAGCTGTTTCTGATGCAGTTGCTTTCCAAGATAGAGTTGATGATGTAGAAGTTGATATTGCAGTTATGTATAACTCAACTTATACTGAAAAAACATTATCTTTTGTAAATAATATTAGAACTATTGATGGTGGTACTCATGAAGCTGGTTTTAAAGCTGGACTTACAAGATCAATTGTTAAATATGTAAATAACAATGCAAATGCAAGAGAAAAAGATACAAAAATAACTGGTGATGATGTAAGAGAAGGTCTTATAGCGATTGTTTCTGTTAAAGTACCTGAACCACAATTTGAAGGTCAAACTAAAGGTAAATTAGGTTCATCTTATGTAAAACCTATTTGTCAAAAACTTACATCTGAAAAATTAGATAAATATTTTGAAGAAAATCCACAACAAGCTAAGGCTATTATGGATAAAGCTTTAATGGCAGCACGTGGTAGAGAAGCAGCTAAAAAAGCTAGAGATTTAACTAGAAAAAAAGATGCTATGACAGTGGGAACTCTTCCTGGTAAATTAGCAGAGTGTCAATCAAAAGACCCTGCAGTTAGAGAATTGTATCTGGTGGAAGGGGATTCTGCTGGTGGTTCTGCTAAGCAAGGTAGAGATAGAGTTTATCAAGCAATTTTACCACTTAAAGGTAAGATTTTAAATGTTGAAAAATCAAGACTTGATAAAATTTTAAAATCTGATGAAATTAGAAATATGATTACAGCTATGGGTTGTGGTATTGGTGAAGATTTTGATGAAGAAAAAATTAGATATCATAAAGTAATTATCATGACCGATGCGGATGTTGATGGTTCTCACATTCAAACACTACTTTTAACTTTCTTCTTTAGATTTTTAAGACCAGTAGTTGATAAAGGATATTTATACATTGCTCAACCACCTTTATATAGATATAAAAAAGGTAAAAATGAAATTTATCTAAAAGATGATACTGCTTTACATAACTACCTAATCGAAAATGGTTTAGAATCATTTGAGTTTGAAGGTTTAGGATACAACGATTTAGTTGATTTATTTAAAACAGTTTCTAGATATAGAGGTATGTTGGCTCAGTTAGAAAAAAGATACTCTTTAGTGGAAGTATTAAAACATTTAATTGAACATTCTGATTTAGTAAAACTTGATTTTGATGCATTATATGAAGAAGTTAAAAGCTTCCTTGAATCTAGGGGATATAATATTTTATCTAAAACAATTACAGAAGATAAAATACAGCTATTTGTACAAACAAATGAAGGTCTTGAAGAGCTTATAATAGATGATGAGTTATTTGCATCACCTTACTTCTCAGAAGCTACTTATATCTATAACAGACTAGTAGAAAGAGATATTTCTATGTTTGATGGTAGAGATTTAATTGAAATTCTTGATGAAATTGAAGGATTAGCTAAAAAAGGTGCATATATCCAAAGATATAAAGGTCTTGGGGAAATGAACCCTGAACAACTTTGGGAAACAACTATGACACCAGAAGATAGAAGACTTCTAAGAGTTACAGTTGAAGATGCAGCTGTTGCTTCAGATACATTTACATTATTTATGGGTGATGAAGTTGAACCTAGAAGAAACTATATTGAAGAGCATGCGAAAGACGTTGAACACTTAGACGTTTAAAAGTTCATTTTTTATCCTACGTTAGAGGAGTAATTTTACTCCTCACGTACTTTAATTTTTTTCCCAAAAATCATCTTCTTTTATAATTTTTATATATATAAATAATCTTTTTTGAAATTATTACATTTCTTTGATATAATGAAATACTAATGTATTTATCCTCAAAGGAATAAAAATGGAAATTTCAAAGTTATCAATATCAAACTCACTAAATAATATATCAAATAAAAAAACTGATACTTCTGAATTTATAAATTCAAAACTATTTTCTAATAATCTATTGAATCAAATAAATGAAGATGAAAAAAACGAAAAAATGTCTAATCCAGATCTTTTAGATGGTGTAACTTATAATCCATATACAGATAAATATACTCTTGTTTTGGATGATTATGGAGTAAATAAAAGTGAAACTAAATCTCTAATAGTATTGGATGGTTCCACTAAAATAATTTCAGATAAACCAATTACAGAAGAGTATTTACAAGAAAGATATGAAAAAATACAATATTTTTTTAAAACAGAATTTGAAGATTTACATAAACAAGTGGATGCTGATAATGGAATATTAGATGGTATGGGAATAAGTATGCATGGTTTTAGCCAACGTGATAGTTGGGGAATTGTTAAAATAGATGGTGAATATATTGATATAGATGCTGATGAATTCCAAAAACATTATGAAATATATCGAACAAGTATGTATGAAGAAGAGACTCCAGTAGTTGATTCTTATATTTCAGAACTTCATGCTAGTAAATTATCTTTTGAAAATGCAGAAGAATTTGAATATTATATGAATAAAAAAGAGTGGAATGGTAGCCATAAAAATGAAATATATAGAAAAATTTCACTGGCAGCTAATTTAGGATTAATAGAAGAAGGAAACCAAACTCATTTTTCAGAATTATATCAAACAAATAAAGCTTCTTATATTTTTAAAAATATAGAAAATGATATTTTATCACAAGCAGTTTTAGACAGTATAGGAGAAGAATATAGTGGGACGATGGAAAGTATAATGTATAATGTTTTATTTGGTACAGATGATAAGTATTTTCAAAATAAACTTAATGAATTTGCTAAAGAACTAAAGGACAATCCATCTAAATACGACAGTGTAAATAGTGATTTTACTTTTACAGGTAATATTAATTTTGATGAAAATTCTACTGAAGAGTATAAAGCTTTTATAACAAATACTTTAATTGATTTTATAGAAAATCAAAAATCTGACTATGTAGATGAAGATTATTCTGTTGATGATTCATATAGACAGGATTGGTCTTTTGCTTATTCATTTAATGCAATAATTAATAATCTAAAAGATTCTATATCAAGAGCATAAATTTTTTAGCTTTATAAATATATAACCCTTCATACCGTATAATCCCGAATTCAAAATAAAAACATCAAAAAAGAGAATTATGATAGAACTAATCAATATATCAAAAAGCTACCCAACAGGTAAACTTTATAGTGAACTAAACTTACGTTTAAACTCAGGGGATAAAGTTGGTCTTGTAGGACGAAATGGTACAGGAAAATCTACACTTTTTAAACTTATTTTAAGCGAAGAACAGCAAGATTCTGGGGAGATAAAATTTCCAAAAGCTTATAAAATAGGAGCTTTAAAACAGTATTTTGATTTTACAAAAAAAACTTTGATTGATGAAACGGCATTAGCTTTAAGTGAAGATGACAAATATGATATTTATAAAGCTGAAAAGATATTGTTTGGTCTTGGTTTTACAATAGAAGATTTAGAAAAAAATCCTAAATCTTTTTCTGGTGGTTATCAAATTAGAATAAACCTAGCAAAACTACTTCTTACAGAACCAAATATGCTTTTATTAGATGAGCCTACAAACTACTTAGATATTCTTTCAATTAGATGGTTAAAAGCCTTTTTAAAATCTTTTCAAGGTGAAGTAATACTTATCACTCACGATAGAGAATTTATGGATAGTGTTTGTACTCATACTTTAGGAATAGTTAGACGAAGTGCATTTATGATTCCAGGTGGGACACGAAAATTCTATGAACAAATATTAGCAAATGAAGAACACCATGAAAAACAAAAAATTGCACAAGAAAAAAAGATTAAAGACCTTGAAGAGTTTATTGCTAAAAATAAAGCAAGAGCAGCAACAGCAACACTAGCACAATCAAAAGTAAAAATCTTAGAAAAAATGGAAATATTAGAAGATATCGATTATGATGCAAATTTAAAATTTGATTTTAATTACAAAGAAACAGCAGCAAAATTTTTAGTTGAAGTAAAAGACTTAAGTTTTGGATACACTCCTGAAAATACGCTTTTTAAAAATATAACTTTTGCACTTTCACGTGGTGAAACTATTGGAATAATAGGTAAAAATGGTAAAGGTAAATCAACTTTATTAAATGCTATTGCAGGAGAATTAGAAGCACAAATTGGAAATGTTGATTTCCATCCATCTTGTGTTTTTGGACATTTTGGACAGACAAATATTTCACATCTTAATAAAGACAATACAATCATGGATGAGATTTATAGTGTAAATCATAAACTTCCAGAAGCGGTGATTAGAAGTATTTGTGGGATTATGATGTTTTCTGGAGATAATGCTAAGAAAAAAATCTCACTTCTTTCAGGTGGAGAAAAATCAAGAGTAATGCTTGGTAAGATTATTGCACAAGATGTAAATCTTCTTTTCCTTGATGAGCCAACTAACCACTTGGATATTGATTCAATCGATGCACTTACAAATGCAATTAAAGCATTTCAAGGTTCTTGTATGATTGTAACACACTCTGAAGAGTTATTAAGAGCTGTGTGTGATAGATTGATTGTATTTACAAATGATGGGGCTGATTATTTCAATGGAACTTATGATGAGTTCTTAGAAAAGATTGGTTGGGAAGAAGATGATGGAACTACTAAAAAGAAAGTTGAAAAACCAAAAAGAAACAAAAAAGAGATTAAAAAACTAAGAGCTGCAATTGTTACCCAAAAAAGTAAAACAACATCTCCAATAAAAAAAGAGATAGAAGAACTTGAAGAATTAATTCCTACATTAAGTGGAAAACAAAGATCTCAAAAAAGTACACAACTTTTAGACTTACAAGATAAACTTGAAAAGCTAAATGTAGAGTTTCAGAAAAAATTGGATGAAGTTTAAAATAAAATAGAAAAATTAGTTTATAAGTTTATGTTTTTTTTAAATTTTGCTATAATATTGATATATATCAAGGAAAAGGTTTCAAAATGAACTTTATAAAATCTGTTTTATCATTATTATTGATAGCTAATTTTTTATTTGCAGATAGTAATAATATTAAAAATGATGGTATTCCATCAATAGTTTCACTTAATTGGGTAAAAAATAATATAAGTAATCCAAATCTAGTAATTGTAGATTTAAGAGAAAAAAAAGAGTATGAAAAAGAGCATATTAAAAATGCAGTGAATATTCCGGGATTAAAATCTTTGTTTGATGATAAATTTTTCATGCCAAAGCTCGATTTTTTGAAAGAATTATTTAGTGAAGCAGGTATTGATAGTAATAGTTTGGTTTTAGCATATGATAATGGTGATTTTATTTGGGCTGCAAGGTTTTATTGGATTTTAGAAACTTTAGGTCATGACCAAGTTGGTATTTTAAAAGTTGGCTATAGTGATTGGTTAAAAGAACAATTAGCAACATCTACTGGTGCTTTTAAAGCTAAAAGAAAAGAATTTGTTCCTAGAATTAACAACGAAAAAGTAGAAACAAAATTAAGTACACTATTTTCAGTTGGTAAAAAAACTATTATTGATGGAAGAAAAAGTTCTCATTATAAAGGTAAAGAATCAACTGCTAAAAGATTTGGGCATATTCCAACAGCTAAAAATTATGCCTGTACTCAAAACTATCAAGTTACATCAAATGGTAACAAAATGAAAGATCTAGATGAACTAAAAAATCTTTATAAAGATATTCCAAAAGATAAAGAGATTATCTTATATTGTGATGGTGGAGCAGAAGCTGCATTAAATTATATAGTTTTACAAGAGTTAGGTTATAAAGCATCAGTATATGATGGCTCTTGGTTAGAGTGGGGAAATGATTCGGTTGTTCCAATTGAAAATCCATCAGAGAAAAAGTAGTAAAGAATATAATTAGTGTATAAAGGTTCAATCAAAAGAAAGTTAATTACTATAATTATGTCGGTAATACTACTTACTGGTGTGATTGGCTATAGTACATTTGTTTATTGGTATATGAATAACCAGTATAATAAATCTTTAGACTCAGCAAAAACTGTGGGCTTAGTATTAGCCCAAGACTTTGCAAAACTTGTACTTCTAAACAATGTATCCGCTGCTGCTGATATATCTTCTTCTTTGAAATCTTTTTCAAATTTAGATGCTTTAGTATTATATACTTTAGATGGCAAACCTGTATTACAATATAGTATTGACAATGTAAGTTTTAAACCTAAACCTTTACCTAATAAATCTGAAAGAAAATCAATAATTAATGGAAATAAATTCAAACTATATGTAGATGCTAAATATCAAGGTACTCATCTAGGATATATGTATTTCAATCTTCACATTGACACAATTTCTGATGTGATAAAAAAGAATATAAATGCCCTTATTTTGATAATAGGTTTTATGTTTATACTTTCATATTTATTGACAATGTATTTTGCAAAAAAGTTTACTGACCCGATATTAAATTTGGTTTCATTTTTGGAAAAAATTGATTTAGTAGATGGTTTAAAAAATAGAATTAAAACTGAAGAACAAAATGAATATGGAAAACTTTTTAGTGAAGTAAATACTATGCTTGATAGATTAGAATCATCTCACAATGTTCTAAAACTCGCAGCAGTTGCATTTGAAACACAAAATGGTATTACAATTACTGATAAAAATCAAAAAATATTACAAGTAAATAGTGCTTTTACGGATATTACGGGATATAGTGCAGAAGAAGTTATTGGGAAAACTCCAAAAATATTACAATCGGGCCTTCATGATGCTGAATTCTATGAACAAATGAGATTTTTTTTAAAAGAGAATAATTTCTGGATAGGAGAGATAAATAATAAACATAAAGATGGAAGTATTGTAAATGAACATCTAACTATTCATGTTGTTTTAGATGATGATGGAGAAGTTTTATACTATGTTGGATCATTTTTAGATATGACTTCACAAAAAAATACAGAGAAAAAATTAAAAGAGAAAGAAAATCTTTTAGTTCAGCAATCAAAAATGGCAGCTATGGGTGAAATGATTGAAAATATTGCACACCAATGGAAACAACCTTTATCTATAATCTCAGCTGCTTCTACATCAATAATGTTGAAAAAAGATTTAAAGTTACCTTTTGAAAAAGATGAGGAGATAAAACAACTTACAGTTGTAAATGATACTGTACAATATCTGTCTCATACAATAGATGATTTTAGAGAGTTTTTTAGACCTGATAAAGCAAAAAGAGTATTCAATTTAAAAAATTGTTATAAAAAAGCATTAAATTTAGTTGAATCAAAACTAAAATCTTTAAGTATCGAGTTTATTGATAATTTAGATGATATAACTATTTCTAGTTTAGAAAATGAGCTAATACAAGTATTAATAAATTTATTAAACAATGCAAAAGATGTTTTAGAAGATAAAAAATCTCAAAGAAGACTTATTTTTACAGATATTTATGTAGAAAATAAAAATGCAATTTTAACTATAAAAGACAATGGTGGGGGAATTCCAGAAAATATAATTGAAAATATCTTTGAACCATATTTCACTACTAAAGAATTAAACGGTACTGGTATTGGATTAAATATGTCAAAAGAGATTATAACTGGACATTTAAATGGAAAAATAAGCGTAAAGAACAGTACTTATATATATGAAGATGTACAATACACTGGTGCAATTTTTAAAATATCTATTCCTCTTGAAAATTAAATAAAAATTAGCTAATTTTCAAACACTTAGCAATATTAAAACTAGTTAATTCCAAGTTTTTTTTAGCATTTTTCTTTATAGTCTCAAAATTATTACTAATAGGTGTACAATCAAAGACAGCATCAACTCCATGTTCTAATACAATCTCATAACCTTCATCTAAACAACCCGTAATTGCAATAACTTTTTTATCATATTTTTTTGCTAGTTTTGCAACTCCAATTGGTGTTTTCCCTTGGATAGATTGTTTGTCCATTTTTCCTTCACCAGTTATTACTAAATCAGCTTTTTGTATTTTCTCTTCTAGATTTACACTTTGCATGATAAGTTCAATTCCACTTTGTAAATTTGCATTTAAAAATGTAACTAAAGCAAAACCAAGTCCACCAGCTGCACCTGTTCCTTCTATATTTTTGGTTTTTTTATCAAAAGTTTCTTCACATAGATTAGCAAAATGTAAAAGATAACTATCTAATTGTTTTATCATTTTTTCATCTGCACCTTTTTGTTTTCCAAATATAAATGAAGCTCCATTTTGTCCACATAAAGGATTGGTAACATCACAGGCAACATTGATTATAATATCTTTAAATTTATTTTCTAAATTTGTTATATCAATAGAAGCTATCTGATTTATTTCTTTTGCACCTTTTGATATTTCTTGATTTTTTTTATTATAAAATTTTGCACCTAGTGCTTGAAGCATTCCAACTCCTGCATCATTTGTAGCACTTCCTCCAAGTCCTAAGATAAATTCTTTTACACCTTTTTTTAAAGCATGATTTATAAGTTGCCCAAAGCCATAAGTTGAAGTTTCAAGTGGATTCTTCTCTTCTTCTTTTAAAAGTTCCAAACCTGAAGCCGTTGCCATCTCTATAATTGCTGTTTTTCCATTGTTTATAATTCCATAATAAGATGAGATAGTTCTTCCTAGTGGATCTTCTACTTGAGTATTTATTAGTTCACCATTATTTGATTCCACTAAGGTTTTAACCGTACCCTCACCTCCATCTGCTAATGGAATTTTTTCTATATTTGCATTTGGGAAAACTTTTTTAAAACCAATTTCAATCGTAGAGGCTACCTCTTTAGCTTCTAAAGTCTCTTTGAAAGAATCAGGTGCAATTATAATATTCATGAAAAAACCTTTTTTATCTGATTATATTTGAAGAAAGTATTATAACAAAAGAAAAATATATCAATATGTCATATTTTTTAATCAAAGATTTTTTTTACAATATAATCTAAAAAAATTTGAAGGAATATAATGAAAATATGTGGAATTGAATTAAAATCAAATAATGTAATATTAGTTTTAGTAGATGATAAAGAGTTTATAGATTTAAAAATAAAAAAACTAGTACTTGAAGATGATGAGAACCAAGAAGAGATAAGAAAGTTTTGTAATGAATTTTTACTTTTTTTAGAACAAAATCAGGTTGAAAAAATAGTTATTAAAAAAAGAGCTAAAAAGGGTAATTTTTCAGGTGGTGCAGTTACTTTTAAAATAGAAGGATTAATTCAATTAAATCCATTGTGCGAAGTAGATTTGGTATCTCCTCAAAGTATTAGTTCTTTTGAAAAGAAAAATATTATAGAGTTTCCAAGTTCTTTAAAAAAATATCAAGAGCAAGCATATTTAACTGCTTACTCTCAAAGTTAATAGTTTAGTCTTTAAAAAGTTGGTAAATAGAAGAGAAATCTTCTTCTCCTTTACCATCTTTTTTCATTTTTCCAAATAATTCTTTTGGAACAGTTGCTGTGTAAAGTGGTTGATTTTTACTATATGCTAAATCTTGTAAAGTATGTAAATCTTTATAAATTGCATTATTAGAAAAGTGTGCTGAGAAATCTTCTTCTATAAGTTTTTGAGTTTTTGCTTTTAAAACTAGTGATTGTCCACCACCAACTCCAAGTATTTCAAGAAGTTTCGCTTTTTCAATATCACAAGCTTCACCTAATGCAGTACATTCTGCTAATGTAGCCATAAATGAACCAAGACATAGATTATTGATAAGTTTCATTTTTGAAGCTTGTCCGGCTTCTTTTAAATAAAATATCTCTTTTCCAATTTTTTCTAAAAGTGGTTTGCAAGACTCATATGTCTCTTTTTTTCCAGAAGTTACGATAGTTACAAGTCCTTGTAGTGCTGGTGCAACACTTCCAAAAACTGGAGACTCTAAATATTCTCCACCTTTTTTATCAATTTTTTTATGAAATTTTAATACTGTTTCATAATGATTTGTAGTTAAATCAATAATAGTCTTACCTTCTAAATCAGCTTTTAAAATACCATTTTTCATTTTAAATATATTTTCAACTGCACTTGATTCAAAAAGGCACATAAAAACAGTGTCACATTGTTCGATTAACTCTTTTGGAGAATCAACTATTTCATACCCTAAGTGTTCAACTTTTGATTTTGTTCTGTTATAGATTTTAAGTTCTTCACCCATATCAGTTAATCTTTGAGCAATAGCTTGACCTAAATTCCCTAATCCAATAAATCCAATAGCCATGATAGTCCTTTTAAATTTTTATATAAAATTATAGTAGAAATTTTTATAAAATGTTAAAAATAATAGAACTTCCTATTATAAAAAGTACAATTCCAGATATTTTTTCTATGAAATTAGAGTATTTTTCTAAAAATATACGGCTTTTATCATTTGTAACAAGATAAACAATAAATATATCCCAAAATAAAACGGCTAAGAACATCCATGTTGCATAAAGTGACTGAACGTAAAATGGAGTATCATTTTGAATTGAGATTGAAAACATTGTAAAATAAAATATCGAATTTTTAGGATTTAATATTGCAGATAAAAATCCTATACTAAAGTATTTGAAGATATCTTTTTTAGTCTCTTTTTTTTCAATTTTTTTACTAAACAGTTTTCTTTTTTTAGATGATAAAAGTAAATATCCAATATATAACAAATATAAAGAGCCTAGAATTTTTATACTTGTAAATACAACTTCATTATCTTTTATTAATGTGATACCAAAAAGAGCAAGTAAGATATAAAATAGATTTGCAAATGCAATTCCCATAGAAGTTATTATTCCTGCAGTTTTCCCATATTTTGAAGAGTTTGTAAGTATTATAAAAAAATCAACACCTGGACTTAATAGTGCCACAAAGTGAGCAAGAGCAAGTGCTAAAAAATCTGTAAAATAAATTTCCATTTGTTTCCTTTAAAAAGGAAGTATAGATAAAATAGAAATTTGTTTATTGTATAAAATTGACTAGATAAAATTAAGTTGATATTCTCTAGGAGTTGTTGCAACTATTTTTAAGAAGTTTCTATGAAAATGGCTTTGATCAGTAAAACCACATTCTAAAGCAGTATTAACTATAGAGAGCCCTTTTTTTAAAAACTCTTTGGCTTTATTTATTTTTATATTTAATAAATATGCATGTGGTGTCATATTTATTTTAGATTTAAAAAGTCTAATAATATAGAAAGGATTTAGTTCAAACTCTTTTGATAATTCTTCAAGTGAGATATTTTCTTTATAGTTTTCTTTTAAATATTCTATGCTTTTTTCAAATATAGGGTCATCTATTTTAGATGTAGATTCTTTTAAAAATGGCCTAAAAAGTTCTGTGAAAAAGTTTATTAGTTCATTCTCTTTTTCAAAATAGTTGATATCACTAAAAATAGTTTCACAAAGGTCTTTAAATTCATTGTAAAGTTTTTCATCATATAAAATATCTTTTGGGAAAGCTTTAAAGCTATTTGATTCATCGCAAATTGATTTTTGTATACCATAGCACCACTTTTCATCTAAAAACATCATATAGTACAAATTTGGAGTCTCTAAGATGGGATTACAAGAGTGAATTTCATTTGGATTTACAAGAGCAATCATACCTACATCAAAATCATATTTTTTATCTTTATTTGTATAGATACTTTTGTCTTCAAGATTTATTCCTATAGAAAAAGTTTCATGGATATGTTCTTTGTAGTGTTTTGTATTATTTGAATATCTTAATTCTAAAAAAGGCAATTTTTCATCTGTAAATATTTTTGTAAATGTTTTTTGTTTCATATTATAATTTAAATTTGTCCTTTAAGATATTTTTGTCTTAACTCTTTAGGAAGTTTTTCTATTGCATACCTTAACATAGTTCGGGGCATAGTTTTATATCTTGGGTTTAGAAAGTTAAACATTGTATCTAAATCTTTTATTCCAACATTTCTTATTGCCCATCCTACAGCTTTGTGAATAAGGTCATGCTCATCGTGAAGTAAGATATCTGCAAGTTTTAAAGTATCTTCATACTCTTTATTATTTATTAGTGCAAAGGTACTAACTATTGAAATTCTTTTCTTCCACAAATCTTCTGAAAAAGCAAACTCATACAGAATACTTCTATCTTTATCTAGTAAATAAACTCCAACTATATGTGGTGCTGTAACATCTATTAAATCCCAATTGTTTATTTGTTTAGTATTTTTTATATAAAAATTAAAAATCTCTTCTCTTTGTTCATCTGTTGTAAATCTTTTTGTTTTATATTTATAAACTAAAACTAGAAGTGCAAACATTCTATGTTCGTGATATTTTGAGTAAAGGAACTCTTTAATATCATCTAAGGATAGTTCTAAAAAGTATTTCTTAACTATATTTCTAATATCTGGTGCTTTTATTCCTAAAAACTCATCACCATATGCATATTCACCTATATTGGTTTTAAAAAATCTTTTACAATCTAAGGCTCTTTGTTTATCTGAATATGTATCTAATTCTGTATATATCTTTTTAGTCATACTTATTCCCAATATTTTTTGTATATTATAATCAATTTTTAGTGAAATAAATAGATAGTTTATATTTCCCCTTTTTCTCACATAAAATCTTTTTATACTGCAAGTAGATAAAAAACTAAGGATAGAAAATGAAAAAAGTATTATTAGCTTCAGTATTAGTCTCATCATTATTATTGGCAAGTGAACAAAATTATATTGAATTTGGAGGAGGAGTTATTAATTCAAAAGATAATTTCTCAACAGAAAATAAAAACAATAATCCTACATTGAATAATGCAGATAAAGAAAGCATGGGTGTTGCTTATTTAGAATTTTTTTATGGTTATGATTTGACAGATTCTTTAAATATTTATGCGAAATCAGGAATCGATGGATTTAAAGTAGGGACAAATTATAAAAATTTTGATTTTGGACTAAAAGCTGATATTTCAGAAGAGTGGGAAAATCCATTTCAAACAGGAACAAAAAGAAAAGAGACTGATGTTTCAGAATTTGGTTTATACGCAGCATATGGATTTTCTGCGAATACAAATCATAATGGAGCAATTAGATATGAGTTTAGTGGTGTAAATTATGAAAAAGAGACAGTTATCGATGATTTGAAAAGAGAAGGAAATAGACATATAGTATCTTTTGAAAACTTATTTAGAAGTAAACTTATTGATAAAGATGTTACTTACTTTACTAATCTTTCATATGAAAAATATGATGCAGATGGAAAGGCTAGTTCATATGATAGATATGATTTTTTGCTTGGTGCTTCGACTTCTTTAAATGAAAAAATATCGCTTTCATTATTTACAAATGTAGGTAAAAAAGCCTATGAAAAGAAAAATATTGAAGTAGATAAAAAAGTGGATGTTGATATTTATGGAGTAAATGCAATTTTAAACTGGGATAAACCATTTAATTATGAAAATACTTATGTAAGTTTAAAAACTGGATATGAGAAAGAAGAAGCAAATGCAGACTTTTATGATAAAGAAAATTCATTTGGATTGATTAGTGTAGGATATAAATTCTAGAAGCAAATGCTTCTAGAGTTTTTTAATTTTTATAAAGTAAAGCTACTCCAAATCCAATAAAAATACCACCTGTTATCTTATTAAATTGCTTGATAGTCTTCTCTTTTGTTAAGTATTTAGCAAATTTAAATGCTAATAAAGCATAAATAAGAAGAACGAAAAAAGATATCCCTTCAATAGTTAAAATCAAAGTTGTAAACTGTAAAAAATATTCCCTAGTAGGGTCAATAAATTGAGGAAAAAGCGCTACAAAAAATACTATTGCTTTTGGATTACTAATTCCAACAAAGAAACCTTCTTTAAATATTGTTATTAGACCTTTTTCAGCTATTTTTGTAGTTCTTTCTTCATTTTTATATGGTGATGTCCAAACTTTTATTCCTAAATAGACTAAATAGATACAACCTAAAATTTTCATTGCATAAAAAATTGTTTCAGAGGCTAAGATTATAGCTCCTAAACCAATTGCTGAAATAGAAGCTAATATAATCATTGCTAAAAAATTCCCAAATATATTTGCCATTGATACTTTATATCCATATTGCAAAGAGTTTTTAATAGTTAAAATTACAGCAGGCCCAGGAACTGCTGTGACTGTTATTGCTAATATTATGTATGCGAGATAATCATTTATCATTTCTAACCTTTGTAAAGATACTATTTTACTGTTTTTATGCTAATACTTTTGATTTTTTTGAGTATTTAAATAGATTGTAAAAAGTGCTCCTTCTTCTATGTTTTCAACTTCTAATTTTCCACCAATGTTTTTTTCAATAATCATTTTACTCATATAAAGCCCTATTCCTAAGCCTTTGTCTTTAGTTGTAAAATATGGTTCAAAAATCTTTTTAATGATTTTCTCATCAATTCCACCAGCGTTATCTGAAATTTGAATTAAAATATTATTCTCTTTTTCTAATAATTTTATTGAAAGTTTAGGCTGTCCAATCTCTCTTTTTATAAATTCTTCTTTTGCATTATTAAGAAGGTTAAAAATCACTTGTGAAAGTTCACCTTTGTAAGTCTCTATTTTTAAGTCATCTTCATAACTAAATCCAAGTTTTATATTTAAAGATTCAAAACTCTCTTTTAAAAGATTTATACTTTCATTTATACTCTCAACTAAACTGAATACTTCTTTTTGTTTTGATACTTTGAAAAAATTTCTAAAGTCTTCAATAGTGTGAGACATAAACTCTATTTGATTAGTTGCTTCATTTGTTTTCTTTTCTAGATAATCCTTATCAAGTTTATCATTTTCTTGTGCAGCTTTTAAGTTCATAATTATATACGAAAGATGTGTTAGTGGTTGTCTCCATTGATGGGCAATATTTCCTACCATTTCACCCATAGATGCTAATTTACTTTGAGTTATTAAAATACCTTCATTTCTCTGTTTTTCCATCTCTATTTGTTTTATTTTAAATCCAAGTGCAAAAGAGAATAATAAAGATTCTAAAGGAATACCAATATGTAAAAGATAGATATCACTAATATCAGAAAGACTTGATTCAAATAGAAAAACAAATATGAATAAACTTAGCCAACCAATTATATAAAATATTGCTGGCTTATAGCCTTTTTTTAGAACAGCAAATGCTGAAAACAACAATATAAGTATAATTATATATGAAGGAATATATTCAAATATAGGAGATATTCCTATAGTTAAAAGAGAAATAAAATCTAAAATATGTAGTAAAAGAAGAAGCCATAAAAACTTATGTATCTTAGGAGTATATTTTTTTGTGTTTAAAAACTCCATATTAAATAAAATAGAGGTTATTAATGCAGTACTTATTAGTATAATGATTAAAGACTCTACAATATTTCCATATTGCTCAAATAGATTAAATATCAATAGATTTTTAGAACTTACAATTAATATTGATAAAAATGATATCTGTAGAATAGAGTAATAAAGAAATGATTTTTCTCTGTTATACAAAAAGAAAACAAAGTTATATAAAAAAGCACATATAATAATTCCATATGAGATACCAAATAAGAGCTTTTCATTATTTATAATATATTTATATTCAAATTCATTAAAAGTATTAATTTCAAAAAAAGGAATACTTTGTTTAAAATCAAAATTTATTATTATAGTTTCGTTTATATTTTTATCTATTTTAATCAATGGTAAGTTGTTGTTAAAGGTATATGGAACATTTGAAGAGACAAAGTCTTCTATATTTGTATCTATTCTAAGATAGAAGGTTTCATCTTTTAAAACCTCTTTATTTATATTAATTTTAAATATAAAATTTGATTGTTTTTTTTTGAAACTGTCAAGTTCTTTTAGATCTTTTATATCAATAAATGTTTTTCCATCTGTTGAAATAAAAGCTGATGTAAATATATTATCTTTAAGATTTTCTGCATTTAAATTTAGAAGTAATAAAATATATATGATTAATAATTTGATTTTATAGTTTAACATTTACTTGGTAGCCTATTCCAGAGATATTTTTGATAGCTTGTTTTGATATCTTTTTTCTTAACTCTTTTACAATTGATCTAATTGCATCATCACTCATTTCGCCTTGCCAAACGTAATTATTTAACTCATCATACTTAACAGCTCTTTTATGGTTTTTTACTAGTAGCTCTAAAAATAGTAGTTCTTTTTTTGTTAAAAAGATTTGCTCTTTATTTTGAAAAAGTGTTGTATTTAAAATATCAAATATAAAACCATTATCTAAGTGATAAATACTTTTATCTTCTACTATATCAACTGTGCAAGATTTTAAAACTGGTAAAAGTTTGTCTGCAGTTATTGGTTTTACTAAATACTTTATAAGTCCTAATTCAACAGCTTGGAGTAAATATGAGGTGTCTAAAAAAGCAGTAGCTAATATTATTTTAGTTTTTGTATCATTCTGTCTTATTTTTTTTACCATTTCTATGCCATTTAGTTTAGGCATTTTTATATCTGTAATTATAATATCAGGATTATGTTTTTTGTATGTATTAAGTCCATCAATACCATCTTTTGCTTCATATACATTATCACAATAGAAGCTTAAATATTCAACTGCATTGTTTCTAATATAATCTTCATCATCAATATATAAAATTTTTAAATTCTTTAAGTTGTTCATTTTGACTCCTTTTATATATTGTATTTTAAATTTGTGGTAAGAATATGTGGAAATAATTTAAAATTATACTGATTCTATTATTAATAGATATCTGAAGAAATGTAAGAGCTTAGGAAATTATTTTAAGCAAGTGGATCTTCTCCACTTGACCAACCTGCAAGATATTTTTCAACTAAATGAAAATCTTCACCTGTATGTTGTGTGAAAGTAATATATTGATTTCTGTTATCTACTTCTAAAACTTCATTTACAATTGCCATATATCTTAAAGCTAGCTCTCTTCTTTGTTGTATTGTTCGTCCTTCTCTAATATCAAGGTTCATTAAACAAATATCATCTAGAGGGTTTGCTCTACCTATTGTGAGATTATATTTTTCATATTCTCTAATACTGATTGCTATATGGTCAGTTCCTGTGTCCATAATACTTGAAAAAGTTTCTCTTATTTCATTTACAAACTTATCTTTAGTTTCATTATCAACTTTTTTGTTTATTTCGAATTGTAAATGAGGCATAAAAAATCCTTTTAGTTTATATTATAAATTATGTGTTTAGATTCTCTTGTATTTATAATTTAATTAAAAAACTTATGTTTTTTTTAAGAAAATTTATAAATTACTTATTTATTACAAATTAATTACATACTTTTAAGTTGACTTTTAAATCAATGATTTTATAATTATCAATCCTAACACTTGGTTGACAATATGAATATGAAAGAAAAATCCAAAGAAGAACAGTTAGATTATGCAAAAAATAGTGTATGTGAAAAAGAATTATGGGATTTACATAAATCTTCATATATGAATGTAAGACGTGCAGTAGCAAGAAATACTAATATTACACAAAGAATTGCAAATAATTTATCAGTTGATCCCGTATTAAATGTAAGTTATATGGCACTTAAAAATAGTAAGAGTACTATTTTAAGAGACTTTTCTCATCTAAGTTTATCTCCATGTATTCTTTGTGAAAAAGATGAAAGATACTTAGATTGTAATTCTTGTCCAGAAAAAAGAAAATTTAGGTAATTAATTCTTTTTTAGAAACTCTATAATTTTTTCAGTTTTATTTTGTGGATAATTGTTTAGTATTTCAATAGACTTATTTATATGTTCTTCTAGTGAAGAGTTATCTATTGAATCAATATGTAATATATCTTCAATACTATCAATTTCAAAAGAACACTTGTCAAAATATACAATCATGCTATCATCATTGAATTGTAAGTGATTAAATTTTATATTTGATGCAGCAAATTCACATGTTTTTGTCTTTATTCTAATTTTCATTGCAGATTTTAGTTCAAGCAGTTGAATAATAGTCAATAAAGAATAATGAGCATTTGATTCTACATTAAAAGAAATGAGAATTTTAGAAAGTGTAACTTTTATCTCTTCTTTATCAGGATGTGATAAAAATCCTGAGTTTACTAAGTCTACTGCTTCAATAACATCAGCATAATCATCTTTTACTTCATAGGTATCATTTATCATCTCTTTGCCTTCATGCATTAAGATGATTCTTTTTGAAAGCTCTTTAAATACTTTTGTATAATTTTCTGTATTAATTTTAATAGTTTCAGGAAGTTTGTATTTTTCAAAAAAAGTCATGTTATTACTTTCAAGTTGAAGCAATCCTCTTTTTAGTAAGTATTCGCATCCATCGGCAATTTTTTCATTTATATCATAGTTGTTAAACTCTTTTGTATAAACTACATTTTTAAAATCTTTTTGAGAAAAGCTATCTTGATTATTTTTGATTGCATAAGTTAATATATTTACTATTAATTCAAAAGTACAACTTTTCATTTTTTATCCTTAAACTTAAAATTATTAATTGATATTCTAATCAAAAATCACTTAATAACTTGTTACATATATAGAATGATTTTTTATCAACTTGAAATATATTTATAAAAAAACTTGTTTCAGTTTTGAACAAAATCTTAATTTTTTGTGTTATACTACAAAAAAATTAACAATTTTTCTAATTATGTAGTACAATCATTTTCAATAAACAGAAGAAAAAAATAAAAAATAGGGAAAAAAATGGAAACTAACTTGAAAAAGAGAGTTATAATCATTGGTGGGGGATATGCAGGAGTATCACTTTTACATAAATTAAAAAGTAAAAAAAATATAGAACTTATTTTAATTGATAAGTCACAATCTCACTTGTTACAGACACATATACATAAATATATCTCAGGATATTATTCTAAAGAAGATATTACTTTTAATCATGAAAAGTACTGTAAAGAAAACTCTATAGAGTTTATTTGTGAAGAAGTAAGTAATATAAATTATAAAGATAATTATGTGATTACAAGAGAGAATCTTTTATATCATTATGATTATTTAGTTATAGCTACAGGTTCTATATCTATATTTCCAAGTCAAATTCAAAATGTAATAGAATATACAAAAGATATAAAAAGAATAGACAATTTAGATTACTATAGAAATAAATTTAAAAAGCTTTTAGAATCAAGTCCCATGAATAGGTCAATAGCTGTAGTTGGTGGAGGAGTTTCTGGTCTTCAAATAGCTTGTGAAATGGCCTATACAATTAAGTCAAAAGGCTTAAATAAAGAGAATATACAAGTAACTTTAATAGAAGGTATGAATACGATATTACCAGGAATGGATCCTTTTTTAGTAGAAAAATCTATACAAAGATGTAAAGAATTAGATATCAAAGTTATCAATAATCTTTTTGCTTCGAAGATATTAGAAGATAGTATTATCTTATCAAATGACGATGAAATCTCTTATGATATTCTTATTTTTGTAATTGGAGCAATAGGAAATAATATATCAAATAGCGATAAAAATATAGAAGAAAACCCTAGAAATCAGCTGGTTGTAGATGATTATTATAAAGTTAAACCATATAAAAATGTATTTGCAATTGGAGATATAGTTCAAGCAATTGATAAAAATACAAATGATTTTCAAGCTCCGACTGCACAAGCTTCAAGAATGCAAGCAGAGCTTACAGGAAAGAATATAACAAAAGATATCAATGGTGATACACTTATTTCAAATAATATATCAAACAAGGGTATTCTTATTGATTTAGGAGGTCCAAACTGTGCTATTGGACGATTACTAAACGTCAATTTATCGGGGAAAATAGCACTTTGGATGAAAAAATTAATCTACTCTCTACATACTAAAAAATTCTCTTAATATAATCATTAATTGTAGTATCTAAAAAGCCCTATTTTTAGATGCTATTTTAATGCTATTCTTTGTATATTATATCTTTATATTACAACTTAATACAAAAATGACAAAAAAGTGACACAAATTTCAAACTTTCTATATTTTATACTACTATTTTATGTAAAATTTAAGTTTTCTTGTAATAGAATTTCTTATCTCAGGATAGATTAAGCTTTTGTCTTGAATATCAATCTTAGTATAAAGGATGTAAATATGAAAAAAATGATGCGAATAATTTTAGGACTATTTGTTCTAGGTTTCACATTAAGTGCAAGTGCTAAAGATAGTATCAAAATTGGTGCTTTAGTTGCAGCAACTGGTCCAGCTTCTTTCTTAGGTGACCCAGAGTTAAAAACTCTTGAGTTATATGTAGAGAAAATAAATGCTGCTGGTGGTGTGTTAGGAAAAAAATTAGAGCTTGTTGCATATGATACAGGTGCTAATCCTAAAAAAGCAACTACATTTGTTAAAAGACTTATCAATCAAGATGAAGTTGTAGCAATAATGGGTGGTTCTGCTTCAGGTGAAACAATGGCAATTTTACCATTTATTAAAAAAGCAAAGATTCCTCTAGTTTCTATGGCTGGATCAATTAAGATTGTTCAACCTGTTAAAAAGTATGTATTTAAAACACCTGCTACAGATAGAATGGCGTGTCAAAAAATATTTGCATATTTAAAAAGTAAAGGACAAACTAATATTGCCTTAATCTCTGGAAATGGTGGATTTGGTAAATCTATGAGAGGTCAATGTAAAGATGTTGCAGGAGATTATGGAATTAAAATTGTTGCAGATGAAACATATGGTCCAAAAGATACTGATATGACTTCTCAATTAACTAAGATTAAATCAATGTCAAATGTACAAGCTGTAGTTAACCCTGGTTTTGGTCAAGGTCCTGCAATTGTTACTAAAAACTTTAAACAATTAGGAATGACTCAAGCCTTAGTTCAATCTCATGGAGTTGCATCTAAAAAGTTTATTGAATTAACAGGTGCTGCTGGTGAAGGCGTTATTGTTGCTTCTCCTCCAGTTGTTGTTGCTTCACTTCTAGAAGATTCAAATCCTATTAAAAAGATTGCAATGGATTACATCAAAGAGTATGAAGGTAAATATAATGCTCCTGTATCTACATTTGGTGGATATGCATATGATGCATTAAATTTAATTGTTGATGCAATGAAAAAAGCAAATTCAGCTGAACCAAAAGCAATTAGAGATGCTATTGAATCTACAACTGGGTATGTTGGATTAAATGGTATGTTTAATATGAGTAAGAAAGATCACTTAGGATTAGATATTGATTCTGGTATTAAAATGCTTGAAATCAAAAATGGTGACTGGATATTAGCAAAGTAAGTTCATGGTTGAATTATTACAATACTCATTTGGGGGTTTAACAGTTGGATTCATCTACGCATTAGTAGGTCTTGGATTCACTGTTATTTATAACTCGAGTAAAATTATAAACTTCTCGCAAGGGGAGTTTGTAATGATAGGGGGAATGGCAGCTGTATTTTTATCATACGCTAAGTTTCCATTTGTTTTAGCCTTTCCTTTAGCGATTATTTTATCGGCTTTATTAGGATATATGCTTTTTAAGTTAGTTTCGATGTCAAGTAACTCATCAGTTACATCATTGATTATCTTAACACTAGGTTACTCTATTTTTGTAAGAGGCGCGTCGCAAGTAGGATTTGATAAACAAATGCATACATTGCCAGCATTTATAAGTGATACACCAATTTCTATATTTGGTGCAACTATAACACCTCAAGCAATTTTAGTAATTGTTGTTTCACTTTGTATTGTTACTGGATTGTATTACCTTTTTAACAAAACAAAAATTGGAAAAGCAATGCTAGCAACTGCTGATAATAAAGATGCAGCAAAACTAGTTGGTATTTCTGTTAAGAAAATTTTGATTATGAATTTTATGATTAGTGCAGGAATTGCTGCAATTGGTGGGATTGTTTTAACACCAATTACATCAACTAATTATGAGATTGGAATTATGTTAGGTCTAAAGGGATTTTGTGCGGCTATTATTGGTGGTATTGGTAATCCATTTGGTGCAGTATTTGGAGGAGTTGTTCTAGGTATTCTAGAGTCTTTCGTTGCTGGTTATTTAAGTAGTGAATATAAAGATGCTGTTGCATTTATTGTATTACTTTTAATTTTATTCTTTTTCCCAGGTGGTTTATTTGGGGCTAAGAAATCAACAAGAGTATAGGTTGCGTCATGGGAAATAAAGGTGTATTTTTAGATAGAGGTATTGTAACAACAATCGTAGTGTTATGTTTAATACCTTTTTTATTACAAAATAGTTTTCACTATGAAATTGCAATTATGTGTATGTTAAATGCAGTTATTTGTATTGGACTTAATATGTTAGTAGGATATACAGGACAAATTTCATTAGGTCATGGTGCCTTTGCTGGACTTGGTGCTTATGTTGCAGTAGTTTTATCTACAACATTTGAGTTTGATCCAGTACTTAGTATTATTGTTTCAGTTATAGTATTAGCTGCTTTAGCATTTTTTATCTCTAAACCAGTATTAAAACTAGAAGGTCATTATTTAGCAATGGCAACATTAGCAGTTGGTATTATCATCTCTATAGTTTTAACAAATGAAGATGAGTTAACTGGCGGACCAGATGGTATGGGTGTTAGTGAATTTCATATTTTAGGATATGTTTTTGAAAACGATATTCAATGGTATATTTTATCAGCTATATTTTTAGTATTTTCTATTTGGGCTTTACAAAATGTTGTAAATTCTCCATTTGGAAGAATCTTAAGATGTATTAGAGACTCTGAAACAGCAGCAAAAGCTATTGGTGCAGATGTTCCATATTATAAAACATATGTATTTGTAATTTCTGTTGTTATTGCAACAATTGCTGGAAGTCTTTATTCTTATTATACAGGATTTATCTCTCCTGAAGAATCAGGATTTATGAGAAGTATTGAACTTGTTGTAATGATTGTATTTGGAGGACTTGGAAGAATTTATGGTGCAGTTTTTGGTGCTATTATTATTACAGCCCTTCCTCAGTTTTTAACTTTCTTACATGATTATGAACACATGGTATTTGGAGCTATTATTATCTTTGTAATGATTTTCATGCCAAAAGGAATAGTTTCACTTTTTGATGTTTTAAAAGTAGAAAAGAAAGAGCCCAAAAAGGATAATACATGAGTCTATTAAAAATTGATGGAATCTCTAAAAGTTTTGGTGGGTTAAAAGCTGTTGATGATATCTCTTTTGAAGTACAAGAGGGAACAATTCATGCCTTAATTGGTCCAAATGGCGCAGGGAAAACAACTTTAGTAAATATGATTTCTGGTATCTATTCAGTAGATACAGGAGATATTTACTTTAATGATGAAAAGATTACAAATGTTCCTACTCATAAGTTAGTAAATAAACATATTATGAGAACTTTCCAAAATCTTGAGATTTGTGAAAGTATG
The DNA here is from genome assembly GCF_001895145.1 of Arcobacter sp. LA11. NCBI lineage: Bacteria > Pseudomonadati > Campylobacterota > Epsilonproteobacteria > Campylobacterales > Arcobacteraceae > Arcobacter > Arcobacter sp. LA11. Next base: position 53,717 of record NZ_BDIR01000001.1, read on the forward strand.
ACTGTTATGGAAAACGTTCTTTTAGGATTCAATATTAATATGAATAAAAACCTTCTAAAATGTTCATTTCAATTTGAGTCAATTATTGATGATGAAGAGAAATTTACTCATATTGCACTTTCACATTTAAAAAGAGTTGGTCTTGAAGGTGTTGCACATAAACTTTGTGGAGATTTATCTTATGGAGTTCTAAAAAAAGTTGAAATTGTAAGAGCCTTAGCAATTAATCCAAAACTTTTACTTTTAGATGAACCAGTTGCGGGACTAAATGGTACTGAAACTGCAGAAATTGCACAAATTATTAAAGAGATTGCAAAAGAGGGAGTAACTGTACTTTTAATTGAACATGATATGAAAATGATTATGGGTATCTCGGACAATATCACAGTTGTGAATTTTGGAGTTAAATTAGCAGAAGGAACACCAGAAGAAATTTCATCAAATCCTGAAGTTATTAAAGCTTATTTAGGTGAAGGGTCATTACATGCATAAGTCTGATTTATTATTAAATATAGAAAAGTTAGATTGTCATTATGGACATATCCATGTATTACAAGATATTAATCTTGAAGTACATAAAGGTGAAATTGTTGCATTGATTGGTGCAAATGGCGCAGGAAAAACAACTTTAATGAGGACAATCTCTGGACTTAAAGAGCAAAATAAAGGTGAAATTACTTTTAAAGATAATATCAATATTACAGATACTGCTCCTGAAAAAAGAGTAAAACTTGGAATTGCACAAGTTCCAGAAGGAAGAGAACTTTTTAAATCACTAACAGTAGAAGACAATCTTATGTTAGGTGCATTTACAAGAAATGATAAAGTTGAAATAAAAAAAGATTTAGAGTTTGTATATGAAAAGTTTCCTATTCTTTTAGAAAAAAAAGATTTAGTTGCAGGTAACCTCTCTGGTGGTCAACAACAAATGTTAGCTATTGGAAGAGCTTTAATGTCCAAGCCTGATTTATTATTAATGGATGAGCCTTCAATGGGACTTGCTCCTGTAATTGTAGAAGAAATATTTGCATTTATTGAAGAGCTTAAAAAAATCCATATGACTGTATTTTTAGTTGAACAAAACTCATACTTTGCACTAACTATTTCTGATCGTGCTTATGTTTTAGAAAATGGGGAAATTGTTTTAAGTGGTAACTCTAAAGATCTAGTAAAAGATCCAAGAGTTAAAGAAGCATACTTAGGAATGTAAAAAATGGATTATAAATATATAATAGTTGAAAAAAATGAAAATGGTGTAGGTCAAATTACATTAAATAGACCAGAAGCTTATAATGCATTATGTACTCCTTTATTAGATGAAGTATCAAATGCGATAAAAGATTTTGATTCTGATGATTCAATTGGAGCAGTTGTATTAACTGGTGGAAATAAAGTTTTTGCAGCAGGAGCTGATATAAAAGAACTTGCAACACTTGATTTTGCAGGAGCATATAATAATGAGTTTGTAAAAAAAGAGTGGATGACTTTAGAAAAACATACAAAGCCAATTATTGCAGCAGTAGCTGGATTTGCACTTGGTGGTGGTTGTGAAATGTCTTTATTATGTGATATTACTATTTGTGATACAAGTGCAAAATTTGGACAACCTGAAGTTAAGATTGGAACTATGCCAGGAGCTGGTGGTACACAAAGACTAACAAGAGCAGTTGGAAAAGCAAAATCGATGCAATTGTGTCTAACTGGTGATATGATTGGTGCTCAAGAAGCAAAAGAGTATGGTTTAGTTGCACAAGTAGTTGAAGAAGGAAAAGTAATTGAAGCTGCACAAGAGTTGGCTTCTAAAATTGCTTCAATGTCGCAACCTATTGTAAGGCTTATAAAAGAGTCTGTAAATAATGCTTATGAATCTACACTTCAAGCTGGACTTGAAAGTGAAAGAAAATCTTTTTATACTACTTTAGCTTTAGATGATAGAATAGAAGGAATGAATGCTTTTGTTGAAAAAAGAAAAGCAAATTTTACAAATAAATAAAACACCAATTGATATATTACAAAAAAAATAGTTATACAAATATTCTGTATAACTATTTTCACTTTTGAGAAATTTTTTTATCATAAATAAATATAAAACTACAATAAAATTAATTAAATCCCATAAAATAGAGCTTTTAAATGCAAATAAATATATTACACTTTATTCTAATTTTTTAATATTTTTGAAATATATGTATTTAAATTAAGTTAGGATTAAAATTTATGTGATACAATTATTTTGAATTAATTCGAAAAAGTGAAGTATATTTAAAATAGATATATTTCACTTCTATATAAATAAAATTAACTAAGGAGAGAGAATGGCATCTAAAGAAAAATTAGCTGGTACTATGGAATTTCCACCACCAACAGAACAGCCAAATGTTTATCCATTAAGTTGGGTTAATACTACAACTAAGTTACAAGAGGTTTGGGAAGCATCTCAAAGAGAATATTGGGATCCTGAAAAATTACCTTGGGATACATTTAATGTTGAAAAATTCACTTGGGAGCAAAGAGAATCAATGGCATACTGGTGGACACTTCTTTCAGTATTTGATGCTTCTGCACCACCAGTTTTTGCTTCTGCATTTATCAAAACTTATGAAATGCATGAAGAAGATGTTGTAAGAAGATGTTTCTTTTCTGTTACAAGAGATGAAGCAAATCATGAACAAATGTGTGGATTAGCAATTACAAAACTTTTAGAACATCCAGATCCATTAACATATGAACCAAAAACAGAAATTGGTAGAAAATTACAAAAAAATGCTAAATGGTTATACTTTAACGGTGGAAGATATTGGGATGGATTTAAATCAGCAGTTCCAAAATATTCACTTGGTGTTTTATTCTCTTCATTTTTAATGGGAGAAATGGCAGCAGCTACGATTTTCCATCAAATGGCAGCAGGCTGTAGCGAGTTAGTATTTAAAGAAGGTTTTGCAAAAATTGGTAAAGATGAAGGTAGACACATGGCTATCGTTCTTACTTTAATGGAAAGAGATTATCCAACACTTCCAGAAGAAGAAAAAGAGATAATTACAAAACAAATTAGAGCTGGATACTTATTCCTTTCAGCAGTATTATATGAGCCACCAGCAGACTTCTGGGATATTCCAGATGATTTCATTGAAAATCAAAGAGAAGGTGAAAGATATGCAAGAGAAGCAGGCTTTGCAATTCCTGAACTTGAAACTAAAAAAGAGAACTGGAAAAAAGCAATGCTTAATGTAAAAGCAGTACTTGATAAATATGATACAGAATTCCCAGCAATTCCAGAAGTTGGAATTACAGGAAAAGAGATTACAGACGTTGATTTAGACGATATTATTCCAGTATTCTAGAAAATACTAAAAATATAAATAAAAGACCAGGAATTAGATATGAAAAAAATTATTATGCAACCATCAGGAAAAGAGATAGATTGTCCATCAGGAGAAACTGTTTTATCTGTTCTTGAAAAACAAGGTTATGCTTTACCCAATAACTGTAGAGCTGGAGCTTGTGGTGAATGTAAAATAAAAGTTTTAAGTGGTGAATTTGACCAAGGTTTTATTATGGACATGGCCTTATCTCAAGAAGATAGAGAAAAAGGCTATGGACTTATGTGTATGGCTAAACCAACTTCTGATGTATTAGAAATAGAGTTTGGTACTGAAGATGCACAACCTAAACTATTCCCACCTGTTGAAAATTCTTGGCATATTGTAACAGACAAAATTCAACGTACTGATAAAATACTTGAGTTAAGACTATCTCCACTTGGACAGCCTATAAGATTTTGGCCAGGTCAATATGCAATGATAGGTGATGAGGGTTCTGGACATCCTCTAAGACCATATTCTATTGCAAATTCTCCAAGACCTAATGGTGAATTATCTTTTCTTATTACAAATGAGCCAGGAGGTAAAACTTCTCCTTGGATTCATGAAGAGGTAAATATTGGTGACAATATTAAGATAAATGCCCCATATGGAACTTTTTTAGGTGATCCAAGTGTTGATACTCCTATTTTATGTCTTGCATCAGGAAGTGGATTAGCACCTATTTTATCACTTTTAAATGCATACTTAAGTAGAGGCCATAGAAATCCAGTAACACTGTTATTCTCCGCAAAAACAAAAGCAGATTTACTTGATTTTGGTAAACTTAAATACTTAGAATCTAAATATGTAAACTTTAAATACAAATTTACTCTTACTCAAGAGAGTAATAATGTAGGTGGATTAGAAGGAAGAATCGATAAAGTTTTACCGCAGTTACTTTCAGATCTTTCAAATCACTCAGTTTATATTGCAGGTGGAGTATCATTTGTAGACTCTTGTAAAAAAATCGTTGATAAACTTGGTGCAAAAGAAGAACTTATCCATATGGAAGAGTACTTTGCACAACAAGTGCAGTAAAACCCTCCAAAACTATTCAATTAAACTTTACTAGTCGTAGGAATGTTTCCACCTACGATTAGTTTTTACTTTTAATTATATATCTATTCAAAAAGTTTGACTATATTATTATAATATGTTATATTTATCGATTGACTATATAGTCAAATTATAATCTATATATAGGAACTATTATGTCATTATTCTTTTTACTATTATTAAAAATATTTCCATTGTATATTAATATTATTTTAGGCTATTTTTCAACAAAACTTTTAGATGTAAAAAGAGAATCAATTGCAAATATTTTGATATATATTTTAGGTCCAATTGTAGTTTTTTCAGCAACACTAAGTGTTAAAATTGATTTATCAATTCTATTTTTACCTATATTTTTCTATGTATTTTGTTCTATAATTGCATTTCTTGCTCTATTTGTATTTAGAAACACATGGAATGACCCAACTAGTAATATCTTAGCTTTTAGTGCAGGAACAGGTAATACAGGATATTTTGGTATTCCTTTAGCAATTATTTTCTTCCCACCATATTTAGCAGATATTTATATTTTTACAGTTTTAGCTTCTTTGTTATATGAAAGTACTTCAGGTTTTTATGTAACTGCAAAAGGTAACTTTACAGTAAAAGAATCAATAAATAAAATGTTAAAACTACCAATTTTATATGCATTTATTTTAGGTATTATTTTAAATCTTTTAGGAATTAAGATTCCTGATGAAATTAGTGCTTATACTGGTCAGTTTAAAGGTGCCTATGGAATATTAGGTATGATGATGTTAGGAATGGGTCTTGTTGGACTTAAAAAAGGTACTGATTTAGATGCAAAATTTATATCTATTACATTTTTCTTAAAATTTATTTTTTGGCCACTGGCAATATTAGGGGTTATTTATATAGATAGAGAATTTTATATGTTTTTAAATGAAGACTTATATAAAGTAATGTTTCTATTTTCAATCGTTCCACTTGCTGGAAATACAGTGACTTTAGCAGTTCTACTAAATGCAAAACCAGAAAAAGCTAGTTTTACAGTATTGTTAAGCACAATAGTTTCTGTTATATATATACCAATTGTATTAGCTTTATATGGTGGGTTTTAATTTGATAGGGTTAAGATAATTTATCTTATCCCACCAAATCTATTAAAATAGAATTTATCAAGTTTTGGAGTATTTCCTCCAACTGTTAAAAGGTTTTCTCTCACATAGTTATTTGCTTGGTTATGAATTCCTCCATAAATTGATTCTACAAGTGATGAAGCAGCTTTCCCTAACCAATCTATAGATACTAAATCATTTCCAAGTTTTGGATCAAATAATAAAGCTCTTCTGTATTCATGAATAAGCATAATTCTTAACATAAAACATTGTTTATCAGTAAATTGATCAATAGGTGTTTTTAATGTAAAAATTCTTCTAAATTTAGTAATAAAATGTTGATATCTTTCTTCAACATCATGTAAATCCCAATAAGTATGAACCATCTCTTTTATCATCTCTTTGTTCATAGGCATATTTATAGGACCTTTGATTAAAAGTACATCATTTTGGAGTTCATTTTTTATCAAGATATCTTGCATATATTCCATTTTGTAGTGGGGATGAATATGAACATGTTTCGAGGGATTTGCAAATCCTTCTTTTTTTAATACTTTTGCAAGTTCCTGTTCTTTTGCTGGTTTAACACCATTTGTAAACAGAACTAACCAATCTCTATCTTTCTCTTGTTCATCATAAGCATAAACACTATAGTGAGCTTTAATAAATCTATCTATTGCTAAATCACTTAATGAGTAGTAACTTTCTCGTCCAAATTTCTTAGAGCTTAACCATCCTTCTTTTGTAAGTCTAAAGATAGATGTTCTTGTTAGTTTTTCACTAATATCAAACTCTTCCATGAACTTAACTAAAGAACCCAACCAAATAGTTCCTCCATATGGAAAAACAGTATCTCCAAAGAATGTGATAATCAAAGATTTTGCTTTTGGCGATATCTCTTCTAGTATCTCTTTTAAGTATTCATCAACTTCATTATATTCTAACTCACTCACGTTGTTCCTTGTGATTGTATTTTGTTAGATATTGTATCAAAAATAAAAAAAAAGCTTGTTAAAATATATATAGATATTTTATAACAAGCTTTATTAGGAGGTTTTAGAAAATATCAAATCTATTACAATTATTTGAATATATCTTAGATTTTAATTAATTACATCAAATTCTGTAATCTCTTCATCGTTAAGAAATTTTTTAATAATAATTCTTTGCATTCCTAATGGAGTTTTTTCCATATTCTGTTTATTTTTATTATAAAATTCTTTTGCTTTTAAACAAAGAGTTTCAATTTTTTCTTCACTTAATCCAGCTTCAACTTCAGTTTCATATCTTTCAATACCAAAACCTACAACAACAACGTACTCTTCTCCAATTGTGTCTAATACAATTTCATTTACGCCTTTTTCTCTCATGACTAATGCCTTTTCTAATTAAATTCTTTTGCTTTTTCTTTTGGAATATATGAGTGAATATCTTTTACAAACTCTTTTAGAATTTTATAACCCTCTTTTTTATCCCATACACAGCTTTGAGTTATAAATTCTGAACTAGGTTCATTGTAACGTTTGGTATAGTTAATGATATTAAGTAATGGTTCATTAATCGTATCAGATTTTGTTACTACATTTAAACCTTCAAAATGCAAAATATTATGATATTCCATACAGTAATCAAATGTATCTATCCCTTCATAAATTAAAGCTTTATCCCAAAAATATAAAGTATCATCGAAAATTTTTAACTCAATATATCCATGAGTTAGAATATGCTTATCTAATAAGTTCACTTTTTTAGCTAATATTTCAAGTTCATCTAAAGAAAACTCTTTCTTTAGTCCATATCCTTTTGTAGAAGGATTAAATTTAAAGCCAAGTTTTTGTAGCTCTTCATGGTTAAATGAATTTCTTTGTATTTTATAACCTAAGGTCTCTTGTGCTTTTATAACATTGGAAATAAAATTTGTAGTATCTACTTCTTCTTGCTCTTCTTCTTTAAATTTAACCTCTAAATAGTTCATAGTTCTACTTTACTTTAAAATTGCATCTTTATATTGTGGTGCCAATTCTTCAAGTTTCTCATCACTTAAATTTTGCATCGCTCTATATGTATAAAATGGCTCAACTACTCTCATACCACAAAATTTTGCAGTATAAATATATGGAGTCAAACACTCATCTACACTTTTATATTCACCATCATAAGCTGCTTCATGTCCACCCATAGAAACTGCGAGCATAAATTCTCTTCCATCTAGTTCTCTTCTTTGGTAACCATCTTTCGTAACATCAAAAGCAAAACCTAAAGAGTAGACTTTATCCATCCACTCTTTTAAAATTGAGGGTGCATTAAACCAGAACATTGGAAATTGAAATACTACTTTGTTAGCATTTCTAATAGCTTCTTGTTCAGCTTCTATATTGATTTTATAATCAGGATATAATGCTTTTAAATCTCTTATTTCAACATTTTCACAAGATTCTAATTCTTTTATGAAACGTTTGTTTACTCTTGATATTTTCATATCATCATGGGCTAAAATCACTAATATTTTTTTAGACATTACAACTCCTATAAGTTTCTTTTATCTACAACTCTTTGGGCTTTACCTTGACTTCTCGGTACTTCTCCATGGTTTTTTATGTTAACTTTTACAGAAACACCAATACCTGATTTAACTTTGTGAACTAAAGTTTTAATAGCTTCTTGAACTTCTTGTGTGGAAGCTGTAAGTTCAGGTTCAACATCAATAGCTAAATCATCCATGTTCCCTTCTCTTGAGATGATTAATTGATAATATGGAGAGAAAGCCTCAATTTTTAATAAAACTTCTTCAATTTGAGACGGGAATACATTTACTCCTCTAATAATCATCATATCATCAGTTCTAGCTTTAATTCTTTTCATTTTTCTCATATTTAGAAGGTCACCTTCATATAGAGTTGATAAATCTTTTGTTCTATATCTAATAATAGGTAGAGCTTCTTTAGTAAGAGTAGTTAAAACTAATTCACCCTCTTCTCCATCAGGGATTGGATCAAATGTATCTCTATCTACAATTTCAGGATAGAAATGATCTTCCCAAACGTATAAATCTCCCCTATCTTCAAGAACCTCACAAGCAACACCAGGTCCCATCATTTCAGAAAGTCCATAAATATCAAGAGCCGCAATTCCTACTTTTTCTTCGATATTTCTTTTCATCTCCATTGACCAAGGCTCTGCTCCAAAAATACCAACTTTAAGTGCAGTCTCTTTTGGGTCAATACCTCTATTCTCCATCTCTTCAATAATATTTAACATATATGAAGGGGTAACCATTATTACATTTGCTTTGAAGTCATTTATCAAGGTAACCTGTTTATCTGTAAATCCTCCAGAAGCAGGAACAACAGTACATCCAAGTTTTTCAGCTCCATAATGTGCACCTAAACCACCAGTAAATAATCCATATCCATAAGAAACATGAACAATATCACCTTTCCCTCCACCTGCAAGTCTAATAGACCTAGCAACTAAATCAGACCAAGTATCAATATCTTTCCTTGTATATCCTACAACTGTGGGTTTTCCAGTAGTCCCAGATGATGCATGTAGTCTTACTATATCACTCATAGGATTTGCAAACATTCCAAATGGATAGTTTAATCTTAAATCCTCTTTTGTAGTAAAAGGAAACTTTTTAATATCCTCTAAAAAAGTAAAATCATCAGGGTGAACACCGTGGTCATCCCATTTCTTTTTATAATATGGTACAAAAGAGTATGCTCTTAGAAGAGTATGTTTCATTCTTCTTGTTTGTAGTGCAGTTAATTCATCTTTTGAAACTAAAACTTTAGGGTAATAACTAACTGTTTTTCTATTTTTTGTATCTGCCATCTTACTTCCTTAGTCTTCTTGTAAATTTTCAATAATCATAGATATACCTTGTCCCACTCCAATACACATTGTACAAAGACCATATCTTCCATTTGTTTGCTCTAATTGATTTAGTGCTGTCATAACTAATCTTGCACCACTCATACCTAAAGGATGTCCAATAGATATAGCTCCTCCATTTGGATTTACTTTAGGCTCATCATCTGCTAGCCCTAGTCCTCTAAGAGTTGCAAGTCCTTGAGAGGCAAAAGCCTCATTTAGCTCAATTACATCCATATCTTCAGTTGTAAGACCAGTTTTTTCTAATATTTTTTTAGATGAATAAAGTGGTCCAATTCCCATGATTCTAGGAGGAACACCTGCAACTGTCATCATCACAATTTTAGCTTTTGGTTTTAAATTATATTTTTCTATAGCTTCTTTTGAAGCTATAATCATAGCTCCCGCACCATCATTTACTCCAGAAGCATTTCCAGCAGTTACTGTTCCACCCTCTTTTTTAAAAGGAGTTCTAAGAGTTGAAAGTTTTTCCAAAGTTGTATTTGGTTTTGGATGTTCGTCAGAATCAACTATTAAATCATCTTGTTTTCTTCTTTTAACAGTTACTGGTGTAATCTCTTTTTTAAAGAATCCAGCTTCTGTAGCAGCTTTACATTTTTGTTGAGAGTTAAAAGCAAACTTATCTTGATCTTCTCTACTTATTTGAAACTCTTCTGCAACATTTTCACCAGTTTCAGGCATAGAGTCTGTTCCAAACATCTCATGCATCTTTGGATTTGTAAAACGCCAGCCAATAGTTGTATCATATACATTGTTTGCTCTTGTAAAAGCAGTATCCGCTTTAGGCATAACAAAAGGAGCTCTTGACATAGATTCAACTCCACCTGCAATGATTAAGTCACATTCTCCAGCTTTGATACTTCTTGCTGCCATTCCAATAGCATCCATTCCTGAACCACAAAGTCTATTTATCGTAGTTCCTCCTGAATGATGAGGAAGTCCAGCTAAAAGTGCAGACATTTTTGCCACATTTCTATTATCTTCGCCAGCTTGATTTGCACAACCTAGAATAACATCATCTAGTTCTTCCCAGTTGATACTTGGATTATTTTCCATTAAGTATTTGATTGGAATTGCTCCCATGTCATCTGGTCTTATTGATGATAATGAACCACCATAAGCACCTACTGGTGTTCGAATATAATCTATAATATATGCTTCATTCATCATAACTCCTCATCTTCTAATACAGTTCCAGGAATAGCTCTTGATTTACCAGTAAAAAAGGCTACTGATTCAAATTTTTGATTTACAACTACTACATCGTAAATACCACTTTTCCCTTTTATATATTTTTCACTTGCAGTTGCAGTTAGTACGTCACCTAAAAATGCAGGTTTAACAAAAGATATATCACAAGCTTGAGCTACAGTTGCAACATTTCTTGAGTTACAAGCAAGTGCAAATGCTGCATCGGCAAAGGAAAATATTGCTCCACCTTGACAAGTTCCATGACCATTTTTCATCATGTCTGTTACTTCCATTCTAACTTTTGCAAAACCTTCATCAACATTTACTAACTCAACACCTAAGGCATTCTCAAAGTTAGCAGTTGCTAACATCTTTTTGGCAACTTTATATGATAGTTTTTCTTCACTCATAATATTTACCACCTATAATTGATTGCTCTACAATACTTCTATCTGCTCTATATCTAGTATCTTTATAAAATGATTCTAAATTATCTAAAGTTTCTAGGACAAATTCTGTACCTAACTTATCTGCCCATTTAAAAGGACCAATAGGATAGTTTACTCCATTTTCCATAGCAATATCTGCACTGCATTCGTCACAAACACCATTTGTAACCGTTGAGCTAGCTTCATTTATCAACATACAAATAGTTCTTGACATAATCATTGCCGGAGAATCTTTGATAGTCAAAGTCTCTTTTTCAATTTGTGAAAAAAGTGCTGCAATATTTGGAGCTACATGTTGTTGTGCTAAAAGTGAAGTTGCAATTGTTACAGAACTTGAAAGTTCATAGTCAATATTTATATCTAGTTGAGCGATGTTTTTTTCACTTAACTCTTTTGAAATTTCACTTGCCATTTTTCCATTTGCTACAAAAAGTTTTATTTCATTAAACTCAATATATCCATCACCTTCTACTTGAACTACTTTTATTCCAGCTTTTTTAAATAGTGGAATAAGCTCATCAGCAACGCCTAAAGAACCATAAACATAGATTTCAGAAATTTTATTATTTGAAGGTGCTACCTTTCTAATATCATTCCTACCTTGTTGTTTTCCGTCTTCATATTTATAAAATCCTGCACCAGATTTTCTACCAAGCAATCCAGCTTGTGAAAACTCTTGTTGTGTTAAAGATGGCTTAAATCTTGGATCTTGATAGTATGAATCAAAGGTTGATTGTGTAACTGAGTAATTTGTATCATTTCCAATTAAATCCATTAGTTCAAATGGCCCCATTCTAAATTTACCCCCACTTCTTATAACCTCATCAATTGTTGCAAAAGATGAAACACCTTCTTCATATACCCTAAGTGCTTCTGCATAAAAAGGCCTTGCTATTCTATTTACAATAAAACCTGGAGATGATTTTACATATACTGCTTTTTTACCCCATGAAGAGATTAAAGTATGTACATCTTCAATAATTTGCTGGTCACTAAGTAATCCAGATATAACTTCTACAAGTTTCATTATAGGAGCTGGATTAAAGAAATGAATTCCAATCATATTTTCAGGTTTTTTAAGACCATTTGCAAGTGCTGAAATAGAGATTGAAGAAGTGTTAGATGCAATAACTACGTCACCACAAATATCTTCAAGTTGTTTGAATATTTCTTGTTTTATTTCTTTATTTTCAATAATCGCTTCAATGATTAAATCACAAGGTGCTAAATCATTTATTTCCATAGTAGGATTCATCAATGAAATAGTAGTATCTTTTGCTTCTTGAGTTATTTTCCCTTTAGAAACTAGTTTTGAAAGTTCTTTTTCATTAATTTTCATTGCATTATCAACTGCACCATCCCAGTTATCATATAAGATTACTTTATGACCAGCACGTGCAGCTACTTGGGCAATTCCTCTACCCATAATTCCTGCACCAACAATTCCAATAATACTGTTATTATCTATTTTCATGCTAGTTTCCTTTAAAGTTAGGAGTTCTTTTATTTAAAAATGCAGAAACACCTTCTTTATAATCATTAGAATGACCAGCAGCTCTTTGTAGATTTTTCTCTAATTCTAGTTGCTCTTCTAATGTGTTTTCAATAGATTCATTTAGGGCTTTTTTAATCAGACTTAATCCATATGTTGGAGCTGTTGAAAAGTGAACAGCTAACTTTTGTACTTCTTCATCAATAGTATCAAGTGGATAGACTTTTGAAATCAGTCCATACTCTTGTGCCGTTTGTGCTGAAAGTTTATCTCCTAACATACATAACTCTTTTGCTCTTGCCATTCCTACTAGTTGAGGAAGGAAAAAAGAGTTACCACTATCAGGTACCAATCCTATTTTACAAAAAGCTTGTATGAAAGAGGCTTTTTCATTTGCAATTACAAAATCACAAGCAAGTGCTATTCCCACACCAGCACCAGCAGCTACACCATTCACTTTACAAATAACTGGCATCTCTAATCCATAAATAGTTTTGATTAGAGGGTTATATTTTCTTTCAATTGATTCACCTAAGTCAAGTTTTGCATCACCATCGTTTACAGATCTGTCATTTAAATCTTGACCTGCGCAAAATGCTCTACCTTCTCCTGTAATAATCAATACTCTAATAGAACTATCTTTTTTTATATTTTTAAAAGCATCTTTTAACTCTGCATGCATTTCTTCATTTAGTGAGTTAAATACATCAGGTCTGTTAAATGTTAAAGTTGCGATACCTTCATTTACTTCATATTTAATTGTTTCGTATGACATTATTATTGTCCTTTAAAATTTGGTTTTCTTTTTTCTTTAAATGCACTAATTCCCTCTTTTTTATCTTCACTTGATAATATTCCTGAGAAAACTGTCTTTTCATATTTAAGAGATGTGCTTAATCCATTATCATATGATGCTAAAACAGCACTTTTAATTGCACTAATTGCTAATGGAGATTTTTTTGCAATCTTATTTGCAATTTCTAGTGCTCTAATCATTGTACTTTGCACAGGAACTACTTCTGAAACTAAGTTCATCTTTTGTGCAGTTTTAGCATCAATGAAATCTCCTGTTAAAAGCATTAACATGGCATTTGATTTACCCATTGCTTTTACTGTACGTTGTGTTCCCCCTGCTCCTGGCATGATTCCTAAGTTGATTTCAGGTTGACCAAATTGTGCATTATCTCCGCATATAATAATGTCACAATGCATAGCAAGTTCACACCCTCCACCTAAACAAAATCCATTTACTGCAGCGATAATAGGCTTTTTAAATTCTTTAATAGATTCCCAATAAGAAGTTCTAACATCATTTATTGATTCAACTGCACCTTTAACTTCTAGTTCATTAATATCTGCTCCCGCTGCAAATACTTTTTCTCCTCCAGTTAAAATAATACATTTAATTTCATCAGTGCTGTTTTGTAACACTTCATGAATTTCTTTTAATGTATTAGTTCTTAATGCATTGTAAACTTCACTTCTATTAAGTGTAATAATAAGTATATGTGAATCTTCAACATCTACTTTTATATCTTTAAAGCCCATTTTCTCCTCCAAATAATATATCTATTTCAAAAAAACTAAAAAAATTCTAACAAATGTAATATATATTAAAGCTTAAAAATAAATGCTATTTTTTTGCTATTTGCTATAAAATATACCAATTTTATGAGGATTAAGTGATTTGTTTAATATTCGCTTAATAAAAAATATATTAAGATTTTCAAAAATATATTACATAAAGGATTAAAATGAGTCTTTTTGAGAAACATAATGAAACATTGACAAGAGCATTGGAAGAAATCAAAAATAGAGGGTATTGGTCTCCTTATTTTGAAATTCCAAGTTCGAAGGTTTATGGTGAAGGGAAAAAGGAGGAGTCAATAAACTCTTTTAAAGGGCAACTAAATAATAGATATGAAATCAAAGGTTTAGATACAGATAAATATCTAGGGGCTGAAACTTCTCCATATGGTTTTGATTTAGGAATTACATACCCATCAATTCCAGCTGATACTTTAGTTGAAAATTCAAAGAAAGCTATGAATCAATGGAAAAAGATTAGCTTAGATGAAAGAGCTGGTATCTGTTTAGAAATTCTTGATAGAATCAATAAAAGATCATTTGAAATTGCAAATGCAGTTATGCATACAACAGGACAACCATATATGATGGCTTTTCAAGCAGGTGGACCTCATGCACAAGATAGAGGATTAGAAGCTTTAGCTTACGCATATAAGCAATTAGCAGATATTCCAACAGAATCTGTATTTACAAAACCTACAGGAAGAGATAATCCTCCAATTGTTGTAAATAAAAAATTAAGAGTTGCTCCACGAGGTATCTCTTTGATTATTACTTGTTCTACTTTCCCTACTTGGAACTCATATTCTGCTCTGTTTGCATCCTTAGTTACTGGAAATTCAATTATTTATAAACCGCATAGAAATGGTATCTTACCAATTGCACTTACTGTTGAAATTGCAAGGGAAGTATTAGAAGAAAATGGAGTTTGTCCAGATTTAGTATCTATGATTATAAGTGATGATAGAACAGAGACTCAAAATTTAGTTAAAAATAAAGCTGTAAAAATCATCGATTTTACAGGAAGTACTTCATTTGGTGATTGGTTAGAAGATAATGCCCCTCAAGCAAATGTATATACAGAAAAAGCTGGTGTGAATTGTTTAATTGTAGATAATTATGATAACTTAAAAGGTATGACTAGAAATATGTCTATGGCTCTTTCTTTATACTCTTCACAAATGTGTACAGCTCCACAAAATATCTTTATTCCAAAAGATGGTGTTGTTTCAAATGGTGAAAAAGTTTCATTTGATGAAGTTGCCTCTATGATTGCTGGAAGTGTTGAAAAACTTCTTTCTGTAGATGAAAGAGCAACTGAAATCCTAGGAGCTATTCAAAATAGTGAAATCTGTCAAAGGGTTGAAGAAGCTGGAAATATAGGTGAAGTTATTTTAGAATCAAAAGAGATTAAACATCCTATGTTTGAAAATGCTACAATTAAAACACCAGTAATAGTAAAAATTTCTGCAGAAGATAAAGATAAATATCATAATGAACATTTTGGGCCAGTGATTTTACTAATTGAAACAGAATCTAGAGAAGATACATTAGCCGTATGGCAAGAAACAATTGAACTTCATGGTGCAATTACAGCTGGTGTTTATACATCAGATGAAGAGTATTTAAAAAAAGTGGAAGATATTGCAATTGATGAAAAAGTAAACTTATCAGTTAATTTAACTGGTCATGTACTTATGAATCATTCAGCAGCATTTACAGACTTTCACGCAACAGGAGATAATAAGGCTGCAAATTGTGCATTGTCAAATGACAATTTTGTTTCTGGGCGTTATTCTGTTGTAACAATTAAAAGGGATGCATAGTGCAAATTTATGAACTTGATGGATTGGTGCCTGTAATTAGCCCCCAGGCATTTGTCCACGAAACAGCTGTTATTATAGGTGATGTTTTTATAGAAGAAGGTGTTTATATTGGACCAAATGCTTCTATAAGAGGTGACTTTGGAAGAATTATTATTAAAAAGAATGCAAATATCCAAGACTGTTGTGTTTGTCATTCTTTTCCAAACATAGATGTAATAGTTGAAGAAAACGGACATATTGGACATAGTGCTATTTTACATGGTTGTCATGTAAAATATAATGCTATGGTTGGTATGGGAGCTGTTGTAATGGATGAGGCGGTAATTGGTGAAAATGCAGTTATTGGTGCATCTTCATTAGTTCCATCTAAAATGGAAATTCCAGCAAATCATTTAGCTTTTGGGAATCCCGCAAAAGTAAGACGTGAACTTAAACCAGAAGAGATAAATTGGAAAAAAGATGGAAGCCAAGCTTATACAAACTTAGCATATAACTGTCTAGAAAATCTAAAAAAATGCGAACCTCTTAATAGTTCAAATGAACAAAGAGACTCTTTAAGATGTGATATGCACTATAAACCAAAACATAACTAGAAGCTTTTGCTTTTAGTTAGTTTTTCTTTTACTTAAAATAGCAATAGCAATACCTGTTAATATAATATCTGTTGAAATAAATAGTTTAAATGTAAGCTCTTCATTTAATAGTAATACACCTAAAAAAATTGCAATTGGAGGAACAATTAATTGGATTATTCCTGATGTTATGATTTGAATTTGAGGCAATATATGATACCAAATTGCATATCCTAAAGCAGAAGTAATTCCTCCTGAAATAAAAGCTAATATAATACCATTGAAACTAATATGTGTTTGAGATACAAAAAGAAGATAAAAGATACTTACGAAAACTAAGGATTTCAGAAAGTTATCTGCTGTATGTTGTAGGGCATTTGTTGTACCTTTCCCTAAAATGGTATATGCTCCCCATGCAAGTCCTGCAATAATCATTAAAAAAACATGGTAAAAAGATAGTGAAAATGACTGTTCGGGAAATAAAAGATAAGTAAGTCCTGCAAAAGCTATGAATATTCCTATACTCTTTTGTAAGGTTAAACTCTCTTTTTTCAATAAAGCAACTAAGATTATAAATAATTGTACTACAGCAAAAAGTATTAGTGCTCCTAATCCTGCATCTAAGTTTAAGTAAGAGTAAGAAAAAGCAATAGCATATAAAAAAAGCATGAATGAACTTATCCAGTTTTTTTTAAGAGTGATATCAAATCGTTTTTGTTTAAAATATAAAAGTATTAGTAAAATAATAGCTCCAGAAAGAAGTCTAATAAAAGTAAAACTAAACGCATCTATATAATTTTCAACTAAAGCTGCACGTGCAAGAATAGAACTAGTTGAAAAGAAAAAGAGTGTGATAATAATTAAGATAAATAGCTTATAGTTCATAAGCTATTATATCTTTAGTGTTTGAAAGTTGGATTATTTATAAAAAATTCTTCTACTTTATCTGTATGGGCATATATTTTTCCACTTCTTCTCATGTATGAATTTACTATGTGATATCCATGATTAAGAGCAGCAGCAATTGAACCACCTGTATTAAAGGCAATATCTCCTGCTACATACATACAGTCTATATTTGTTCTATAGTGTTCATCATAGATTGGTTTACCTTTTTCATCTGTTTTAATTCCTACTTTTTTAAGAAAGTCAACGGGTGCAGTTCCCCCAATAGCATAGATAACTCTATCATAAATAGTGTAATATCCATCATCAAAATTTACTTTTACTTTTCCATGTTCGTTTTCAACTGATTGTATATCTGTATTCATACGAAGTCGTAGCTTTTCTTGACCATTATATTGATATAAAATATCTTCATTTTCAGGGTTTAGTCTATTAAAATCCTCTCTTCTATAAACTAATGTTACAGTATTATTTTCATCCGCTAGTTCATAAGCATATTCAGCGGCACTATTTCCTCCACCTACTACTAAAACTTTTTCACCTTCAGAACATTTATCAAGGTTATAATTTACATACTCTTTGATTGAAGGTGGGATTTTATACGATGGTTTATTAGGTTTTCCCATTTTTCCAATAGTAATCACCACTGCTATTGCTTTAAAACTTTGTGTTGCAGTTGTAATTAAAAAACAATCTTCATCTTGACTTCTTACTATATTTTCAACTTCTGTATTAAAAGCAGTATCAATTTTTTCTTCATCTAAAAGTTGGTCAAAAAAGTCTAAAGTTGTCTCTTTTGTTCCATCCATAAAAGGTATGTTTCCTTCAATGTTTATTGTTTGACCTTTCCAATCTTTATCAACTCTTTTATTATCTTTATAAAATTTTCTAATAGTACTTGAGTGGTTGTCTGCTTTGTCTATTAGTAATATATTTTCAATACCATGAACAGCTGCTTCAATGGCAGTACCAATCCCTCCTGGTCCTCCACCAATAATTGCAATATCATAAATAGTTGTCATAAATTTCTCCCCAGAATATGTATTTAAGCTTGATATTATACTATAATATTCTCTTATAACCAAACTTACGTATAATATTCTCTTATATCATCTAGATACTATTTTCATGGAATATTAATACAACATTTGTAAGTTTGTTTTAGATAAAATGGCTATTTTAAGAAATAAATATAAAATTATTAAAAGGTAAATATATAATGAAATATGGTGAAAAAGAGATACTTGAATTTGATATAAACAAAGATGAGAATTTTTGGCCAAATGAGCATGATAAAACTTATATTATTGATATTGAACTTCCAGAGTTTATGGCAAAATGTCCAAGAAGTGGATATCCAGATTTTGCAACAATTAAAATACAATACTCTCCAAACAAATTAGTAGTTGAACTAAAAGCTTTAAAACTTTACATCAACTCATTTATGAACAGAGAAGTATCTCATGAAAATTCAATAAATGAAATTTTTGACGTTTTATACGCAAAACTAGAACCAAAATGGATGAAAGTTATTGGTGATTTTAAGCCACGTGGAAACGTTCATACAGTTATTGAAATAGATAGCGCAAAGATGTAAAGGTTTTCCTTGGAAAGATTAGTTACTACTGCACAGGCTGCTCAAATATTAGGACTATCCTTACAAGGTGTACATTATAGAATAAAACACAATCAACTAAAATCACTAAAAAAATCTGGTAAAACATATGTATATATTAGTGATCATGTTGAGACAAAAGAAGAACCAAGAGTAGAGATTCAAGAAAACCCAAATGAAACTCTAAGAGAAGTAATTGAAGTTAAAAATGAACAAATAGTACTTTTGAAAAAAAATATAAAATGGATGAAAAGGCAATATACTTCTGAAATCTCTAGATTAGAAAAAAACCAAAAAAGAATTATAGGGGTTTTTAACCGAGAAATAGAACTACTTCAAAGTGCATTTAATGAAATGCGTTCAGTTTATAAACAACCACAAATTGCTCAAGTTGAAACTGAAGAAAAATTTATCTCACTCCAAGAGTTTTCTTTATATTTAAAAAAGAACAACAAAAATGAAAAAGAGATAAAACTAATTATTTTAAAAGCTATTAAAACTAGAGATAGTAGATTTATTTATAATAAAAAAGATAAAAAACTTTTGATTTTAAATAGTGATTTTTCGGATTTGATTTAAAAAAGGGAGTGCTAAAAGCACTCTTCTCCAGATACCCAAACACACTAAAGATAGAGGTGCCTTGCTATGTTCCCATCCTGGGGCATTGTCTCTAAAAATAATTGTAAGGGTCTAAAGAAGAGCATAAAAAGTATCTAAATACTCTTTGTGCTCATCTTTGAGGGTTGTTATTATATCTTTTGGAAACTTAAACTTCTTATAAATGAATTCCTTGACATAAAACTTTAAAAGAGTATAATCCAATCTTAATTTCATAAAAAGAGTATAAAAATTGTCAAAAAATTTTAATTTAATAGGTCTATTTTCAATTATCTTTGCAATGTTTATTTGGGGTAGCTCATTTATTGCATTAAAATCAGCTATGGCTGACTTAGGTGAATTTACGGTTATATTTTTAAGAATGTTTATTGCTTCACTTTGTTTTGTATATTTTATAAAAGGCTTTTTAAAATATGACTTTACAAAAGATGATATTAAATATATTTTACTTTTAGCACTGTTTGAACCTTGTTTATATTTTATATTTGAAGCTAAGGCTTTAGTTTATACCTCTGCTTCTCAGGCAGGTATGATTACATCTTTAATGCCTCTAATAACAGCTATGAGTGCTGGATATTTTTTAAAAGAGATTATTTCACGACAATTAATTTTTGGTTCATTAATTGCTATGGTAGGTGCTGTTTGGCTAAGTGTGCAAGCTACAACAACTCTTAGTGCACCAAATCCGATGCTAGGGAACTTTTTAGAACTATGTGCGATGATATGTGGTGCTGGGTATACAATTGTCACAAGATATTTAGTTGAAAAATACTCAGCTCTTTTTATAACAGCAATTCAGGCGTTTATAGGAGCAATATTCTTTTTCCCTTTCTTTATATATGAATATTTTACAAAACCTATGACTTTTACAACTGAAGCTATGAGTTGGGTTGTTTATCTTGGAGTGGTGGTTACACTTGGGGGATATGGTTTGTATAATTTTGCATTGACAAAAATTGAGGCTTCAAAAGCTGCTATGTTTGTTAATTTAATTCCTATTTTTACATTGATTTTAGCTTTTTTAATACTTGGAGAAAAGCTTTCAATTCAAGAACTAATAGCAAGTTTAACAATTCTAAGTGGGGTAATTCTATCTCAAATTTCAGTTAAAAGATTTAAAAGAAAAAAAGCTTGATTTATATAACTCTTTTTTTCTCCGCTTTAATTTCTGCAACACTCTTTCCTTTGGGTAGTGAAGCTTTATTAATCTATGATATCAAACAAGGCTATAACTTATATTTACTACTTCTTTTTGCAACAACTGGAAATGTATTAGGTTCAGTTATTAACTATTATTTAGGCTTAAAAGGTGAAGAATATTTAGTTGAAAAAAACTATTTAAAAGAAGAAAAAATAAAAAAATACAAATCTTTTTTTGATAGATTTGGTGGCTTTGCCCTTTTGCTATCTTGGATGCCTATAGTAGGTGACCCAATAACTTTCATAGCAGGTATTTTAAAATATGATATTAAAAAGTTCCTATTTTTAGTAACTCTTGCAAAATTTGGAAGATATCTTATTTTAGCACTTCTAATAATCTAAGAAATAGTTGGTGCAAAAGCTTTTGTACTTACATTTACTTTTTGTCCAATTTTTAGTTTTTTAACTTCATCATTACTAATTACTACCTCAACAAGCTGTTGTCCAATAGAAATAATAGCAATATGAATAACATCAACTTTTACAATCTCTAAAAGCTCCCCTTCAAAGGAAAACTTTGCACTTCCTTGTGTTTTTAGTAAAACTTTTTTTGCTTTTCCATCATCTATTACTTTCCCTTGATTAAGAACTATTACTCTATTGCTTAATCTATATATTTCACTTGGATCATGACTTACCATGATAGTTGTTGTTCCAAACTCTTTATGAAGTGTTAGAATCTCATTTTGTAGTTTCGTTCTCATTTCTGGGTCAAGGGCTGAAAGTGGTTCATCCATAAGTAATAACTTTGGAGAATTCATCATTGCTCTACATAGACTTACTCGTTGTTTTTGTCCCCCACTAAGGGTATTTGGTAATCTTTTTTTAAGTTCACTTAAACCTGTAATATCTAAAAGGTGATTTGCTAAGTTTTTATCTTTTTTTACATATAAAAGGTTCTCTTCTACATTCATATTAGAAAAAAGTGCATAGTCTTGAAATACAAAACCAATCTCTCTTTTTTGAGGTGCTAATGATATTTTTTCATCAAGCCAAGTTTGCCCTTCAACTTCTATCTTTCCTTTTGCAGTTTCAAGTCCAGCTAAAATACGTAAAAGAGTAGTTTTCCCGCTACCACTAAGACCACTTAATGCAATAAAGTCACCTTTTTTTATTTGTATATTTACATCTAGGTTCATCTCTCCATTTGAACCATGCAAAGCTTTTTGTATATCAATATTAATCATTTTTACTCTTTGTTTCATCACAGTAGTTTTGAACAGGGCATTGTTCACAGTTTGGATTCCTAGGTAAACAAATAGTTTGTCCAAAACTAACTAGTGTAAAATTTAAACGGTTCCAAAACTCTTTAGGTACTTTTTTACATAAGGCTTTAAAGGTTTCTTTCTCACTCTTTGTATCAATAAACTTCCATAAGTTTGGCAAACGATGTACATGAGTATCTACAGCAATCGTAGGAATATCAAAAGCATTATTTAAAACAATATTAGCTGTTTTCTCACCTACACCTTTTAGACTTAATAACTCTTCTTTTGTATTGGGAACTTGACTATCAAATCGTTCAATCAGGTTTAAAGAGACTTCTCTTAATACTTGTGCCTTTTTACGATACATACCCGTAGGTCGTACAATTTGTTCTAATTTTTCTATTGGGATTTCAAGTAATTCTTTAGGACTTATTGCAGGATTAAAAAGGTTACCACATACTTGAGCAGTATTTTCATCTTTTGTTCTAAGACTTAAAAGTGTAGCCATAAGAATAGTATATGGATTTCTTTCAAAACTATTTTTTAAAATATTACTTGGACTGTTTGAAGGTATATTGTTTTGTAGTATTTCTAAAATATTTAAGAAGGTTTTTGTTGTCATAATTGTTTTCTTTCTCATCTTTATACTCCAAACTTCTTATTTAGTCTTCCATTTATTATATAAACACTAAGAAGGACTATGAAGCTTAGTATTATCATAATAGCACTATATATGTGAGCTGCTTGATAATCTAAAATTTCTACCATTTCATATATTGCAACTGAAGCTACTTTTGTTTCTCCTGGAATACTTCCTCCTACCATTAGAACAACTCCAAACTCTCCAACTGTATGGGCAAAGGTTACGATGATAGCTGTTAGAAGTGCTGGTTTTATATTTGGTAAGGCTACTTTTAAAACAGTTTCTATTTTTCCTTTTCCACTTAAAAAACTTGCTTCTAACATATTTTTATTTAGTGATTCAAAGCCACCTTGCAGAGGTTGAACCATAAAGGGAAGACTGTAAAAACAACTAGCTATTACAAGTGAAGTGAAGTTAAAAACAAGTTTTATATCAAATACTTCCTCAAAAAAGGCTCCTATTGGAGAGTTTGCTGATAGTGTAACTAAGATATAAAATCCAAGTACAGAAGGAGGCAGTACAATAGGAAGTGCAGTAAGAGCTTCTATGACTGGTTTTATTTTTGATTTGGTTTGTGATAAATACCAAGCTAGAGGAAGACTTAGTATAAATAAAATCAAAGTAGTAACTCCTGCTAGTTTAAAAGATAGTAAAAAAGGTTCAAAATCTAGAGCACTTAAAATATCAATCATCTAAAACCTTTGATATTGAAATTTCACTCGCTTTGATAAATGCAGTTACATTATCATTTTCTTTTAAGTCTAGTTTTTTAGCAGATTTTGATGTGATGATTGATTCAAAAGTTGTTCCTTTTGAGATTAGCTTTATAGAACATAAGAGTTTACCTATTTCTATTGATTGTATAGCACTTTCTATTTGGTTTGAATAGCTTATTTCTCCACTAAAGTTTTTAGCAATAGCTATTGTCGTTGGTTTTATTCCTAAAATTACTTTTTTACCAATTTGTACCTCATCTTTAAGTTCTAAACTCATCATAGTTAATGGCGTACCAAAAAAATCAAAACTTACTATATTTAAGCTATCTATTGTCTCTATCTCTTTTATTGTTGCTATTAGATTAGTCATTTACTATATATCCAAAATCTTTAAATATTTTTTTTGCTTTATTACTTAATATAAAATCATAAAAAGCTCTTACTTCTTTGTTATTCTTTGCTTTTTTTAGTATTACAATCCCTTGACTAATAGGAGTATAAAGCTTTGTATCAAGACTTATCCAGTTTATATCTTCTTTATATTTAGACATTTTAGGACTATAGAGTGAAGACTTAGCTATAAAACCTATATCAGCAGCCGTAACTGTATACGAAACAGTTTGAGAGATAGACTCGCCATAGATAAACTTCTTTTTAAGAGTTTTATATATATTTGCATTTTCTAAAGCTTGTTTTGTAGCTATTCCATATGGAGCTGTTTTAGGATTTGCAACAGCGATTCTTTTTATTGAGTCTTCTTTTAAAAGATTAAATCCTTTTGAGAAATCTCTTGGTTTAGAAGATAAAATTGCTAAACTTCCTTGTGCATATACAAGTGGTTTGGTAATAGTAATATTGTCTTTATATAAGCTATCTGGATATTTCATATTTGCTGACATAAACAGGTCATATGGTGCTCCATGTTTTATTTGTGCAGTTAGCTTTCCGCTACTTCCAAGTGTAACTCTTACTTTTGTATCTGGATTTGTTTTATTAAACTCTTTTATCAAATCATTTATTGCATAAGATACATTTGCTGCAACAGCTATATTTATTTTTTCGGCAAATAAAGAGCCTACTAAAAATAGAGTAATAAGTAATATCTTTCTAATCATTTATTGCCTTTATAATATGATTACATTGTATGCTTTAAATGAAGCATATACTTCATCGTCAACTTTTAATTCAAGTTTTTCACAACTTGATGAGGTGATCTTTGAATAAATAATATCATTTTCTCCGCAGTTTATAGTTATATTTGAGTTTATTTTATCATCATGTATAGATGTTACTTTGCCAAATATTCTATTTCTTGCACTATTATTTATTTGATTGTTTTTAGTAAGTATGATGTTATCAGTCTCTATTAAGAAGTTAATTTCATCTTCAACTTTAAAGTCTTTTTCTATTACAAATTTTTTATTTTCTATTGATGTAAGAATTTGTCCTGATTTTAATCTTATAGATATTTCATAGTTCTCATCAATATTTTTCATCATACAAATTGTTCCACAGAGTCTACTAAATGCTGGTTCTTGTGATGAGGTATCACTTATTTGCTCATTAAAAGAGTTTTCTAAAGTTTGGAAGTAGTTTTTATAAAGTTTTGATATTTCTTCATAGGCTTGTATTAATTCTTTTGCGTGTGAAGTTATAACTGTGCCACCTCCACCTTTTCCACCAGTTACTTTTGTAACTAAAGGTTTTTGTGATAGTTTATTCATAATATCCACACTATCCCATGCAGCTTTATAACTCATTTTCATGTGTTTAGCAGCTTTTGAAATAGAACCATATATTTGAATATTTTGTAAAAGTTCTACTCTTCCACGACCAATAAATCCACGATTGTCTTTTTTTATCCAGATGTTTCCATCTATATCAAATAAATTATTCATAAGCGTAATATATCAAAATATATAACGCTATGTCAATATTAATGAAGAGTAAGAAAAGAACTCTTCATTAAAAAATTTAGAAGTTTTTATTTTGTTTTAATACCTTCAAGTTCTATGTTCAATTTTACTATTTCTCCTACAACAAGTCCTCCTGCTTCTAATAACATGTTGTTTTTAATTCCATAATCAAATCTATTTAATTTTCCACTTAGTGCAAAACCTGCCCTTGTATTCCCCCAAGGGTCTTTAACAGAACCATAGTTTTCAAAATCAAGTTTTACATCTTTTGTAACATCTTTTATAGTAAGTTTTCCATAAGCATAATCTCCATCAATTTTATTTAGTTTAAATTTTATATCTGGAAACTTATTTGCTGCAAAGAAATCTGAATCTCTTAAGTGATTGTCTCTTTTTGTATTTTCCGTATTTATAGATTTTACTTGGATATTACCATTTAGAGATTTTAAAACTTTTGTTTTTTCATCATATTCAAATGAGCCAGAAAACTTATCAAATTTACCAGTTGTATTGGAAATCATCATATGTTTTACTTTAAAACCAACATTTGAATGACTCTCATCTACTTTGTATGTACCTGCAAATAATGCACCCGAAGCTAACAGTGAAGCTAGTCCTAATTTAATTAATTTCATATTAATCCTTTTATTAAATTTATCTTTCTAGAAAGATAATATTCAAAATCTTAGCATTCTTAAACTTAAATATATCTTTCTAGGAAGATATATTGAAAAAATATAATAAAAATTGTATACTACGATTATGGATGTAGAAAAATTAAAAGAAGGAATTATTTTTCATAAAAAGAATTCCCCAAAAACTTACAAAAAAGATATAGACCTAGGTGTTCCTATTTTTGTATTACACAAAAATATTATTAATGGAATAGATAGAATATTAAATAAAAAATATGAAATGACAAATATAGAACTAGATGTTTTATCATCATTAGTTTTAGGTGGAGGAGATGAATGTATATTGTCCCCTACTCAACTTTATGATAGACTTGTTTTTTCTTCAGGTGGTATGACTAAGGTTTTAAAAAAACTAGAGCTAAAAGAATTTATTACACGTGTTGAAAATAGTGAAGATAAAAGAAGTAAGCTTGTAAAACTTACATCAAAAGGTAGAGAAATTTGTGATAAAGCACTTAAAGAAGTTGTAACTTATGAGTGTCAGTATTTTGAATGTCTAGAAAAAGGTGAAAAAGAAAATCTAAAAAGTATTCTTTTTAAAGTTTTGGAAAATAATTAGAAATACTTTTGATAGAATATTCTTAATTAATAAAGGCTAAATTATGGATAAAGATAAAATAGTAAATGGATACTTATCTGCATTGGATATAGATAATAAAATTTCAAATATTGAAGATATAACTAAGTTAATAAAAGCTCATCTAAGAACTTTCCCTTTCTCAAGTATGAAAGTTTTACTAAAAGAAGATATTTCTTTGGAGTTAAAAGATATTTATGAAAATATTGTTGTTAGAAAAAGAGGTGGATATTGTTACGAACACAATAAGCTTTTTTATGAAGTTCTAAAAAATTTAGGTTTTGAGGTAGAGTATTATTTAGCAAGAGTTGTTAACAATACTGATAGTATAGTCCCTCAAACACATAGATTTACGGTTTTAAACTTTGAAGATAAACGATATCTAATTGATGTAGGAATAGGATTCCGTTCTCCTACTAGTCCTGTGAAGTTTGGAAAAGAAGTCTCTTCTTGTTTGTTAGGAACTTATTGTATAAAAGAGTTTGATGATAAAACTTTTGCAATGCAATTAATACAAAATGACAAGCCCTTTATTGTGACAAAGTTTGATTTGAATAAATGTTATGAAGTTGACTTTACTTTAGGACATTTTTATTCACATAAAAATCCAGAAGCAGTTTTTGTAAATAATTTAGTTGTTTCATTGATGGATAATGATGCGATATATTCTTTAGTTAATAAAAATTATTTAAAAATTTATAAAGATAAAACTGAAAAGATTGAAATTAATAGTCTTGAACAATTTCAAGAAATATTAGAACATGATTTAAACTCAAATTTTAATCTTGATGAAGTTGTATTTCTTTATGAGAAATATATAGAAGAATAGTTTTCAACTATTTTTCAACTCATTAATTCTATACTTCAATTATGAAAAAAGATAATGATGTACGATTAGAAAGAATATATGAAAAACAAGTTACAGTTTTTGGTAAACCATTACGTGTTAAACGATTGATATTAATCTCTTTAACTGGTTTACTACTTGGTGTTTTAGGTTATATGGAAATTTTTGCAATTGCTTGGTTAGTTGTCGCTTTTTTCTTTTTTTGTTTAGCAGTTTTTTCTTTTTTACTTTATTTTAAAACTATTTTATATTTTGGTGAGTATAGTATTGAGTCTTCACCTTCTGGAGATATATTTGTCACGAAACTTCATGGTCAATGTACTATTTGTTTAGGTGAGCTTAGAATAGTTAAGAATAAAAAAGGTACTTTTATTCAGTGCAAAGAAGATAAAAGTCATACTTGGGATGTTCACAAGAAATCTTAAGAATTAAATTCCTTGTAAATCTCTGGGTTTTTTGAAAATATTTTATATACTACTTTTTGAAATTCGAACTCTAAATAGTTTGCATGAAGCCAAAGTCTATGCGAATTTGTAGCTTTTATTCTATCTTCATTATTTAATGTTTTATTTAAGTATGCTTCTGCATTCATATCATCAACTCCATAAATTGGGTCTCCTAAAATTCTATGCCCTATAGAATTAAGATGAACTCTAATTTGATGTTGTCTTCCTGTAATTGGAATAAGTTCTAAAAGTGTAATATCTTTTTCTTCATTATATGAAATAGGTTTAACATGCGTTATTGAGTGTTTACCTTCATTATTTTCACAAGTGGCCATTCTAACACCGATGTTTTTACCCTCTTTTTTTAGATTTTTGTCTATTGTAATATCTTTTTCAATTTTTCCTTCTACTATTGCAAGATAAGATTTTTTATAATCTTTTGTCTCAAACATTCCGGCAAGTTCATTTGTTGCTTTTTCATGACGACCTACAAGAACTAGTCCAGATGTTTCAGCATCTATTCTATGTGCTTGGTTTGCTTTTTCTCCAAAGTGGTATCTTATCTCATCTAAAAGGGAATATTCTGTCTTTTTTGAGTTTGGATGAATTACTAAATTCGATGGCTTATCAAAGATTGCAAAATCTTTAAAAATGTGTAAAGGTTTTAACCCTCGTGTGTGTCCTTCAAATAATGCAATATAAACAGAGTCTTCTTTTATTGATTGGGATATCAAGTAAGAGTTGTGTTTGCTATCAAAGATTCTACCTCTACTTATTAGACGGTGCGCTATAGCGGGTTTGTAGCCTAAAGTTTTCAATAAAAATAGCTGAATTTTTTCGCCTTTAGGGGCATTAAATCTTTTTAATATAAATGGCAATATTATTTCCTAAAATTAAGTAAAAATTTAACAAAAATTAAACAAAATCTTTGTCTAAATTAGATACGATATCATACAAAAATAAAGAGAAATTCTTGATAAAAATCTAAGAATATTGATAATAAGGGATACACAGATGGTTGAAAGATATGCCAGAGAAGAAATGACACAACATTGGACTCAACATGCAAGATATGCAGCATGGCTTGAAGTTGAAAAAGCAGCTGTAAAAGCTTGGAATAAATTAGGTCTTATTCCTGACGATGATTGTGAAAAGATTGTTAAAAATGCTACATTTTCAGTTGAAAGAATCGAAGAGATTGAAGCTGTTACAAAGCATGATTTAATCGCTTTCAATACAAGTGTAAGTGAAAGTCTTGGAGAAGAATCAAGATGGTTCCATTATGGTATGACAAGCTCAGATGCCGTTGATACAGGTGTTGCACTTCAAATGAAAAATTCACTTGAAATTGTTATAAAAGATGTAAAAATGTTAATGGAATCTATTAAAAAAAGAGCCGAAGAACATAAAATGACTCTTATGGTAGGAAGAAGTCACGGTATCCATGGTGAACCTATTACATTTGGTCTTACATTAGCTGTTTGGTATGATGAAATGGCTAGACACTTATTAAATTTAGAACAAACTATGGATGTAATTGCAGTTGGTCAAATTTCTGGTGCTATGGGTAACTTTGCCCACGCTCCTCTTGAACTTGAAGAATTAGCAATGACTGAATTAGGTTTAAAACCTGAACCTTGTTCAAATCAAGTAGTTCATAGAGATAGATATGCAAGATTAGCAACTGCTTTAGCTTCAATGGCTTCATCAGTTGAAAAATTTGCAGTTCAAGTTAGACATTTACAAAGAACAGAAGTTTATGAAGCTGAAGAGTTTTTTGCAAAAGGACAAAAAGGTTCTTCTGCTATGCCTCATAAAAGAAATCCTATTTTAACTGAAAATATTACAGGACTTGCAAGAACTATTAGAGCATATGCAGCTCCAGCTATGGAAAATGTTGCATTATGGCACGAAAGAGATATCTCTCACTCTTCAAATGAAAGATTTTGGCTTCCAGATGCATTTATTACAACTGATTTTATGCTTCATAGAATGAACAATGTAATTGCAAACTTAACTGTTATGCCTGAAAATATGATTAAAAATTTAAACTTAACTGGTGGTTTAGTTTTCTCTCAGAGAGTTTTACTAGAATTGCCAAAAGCTGGTGTAAGTAGAGAAGATGCATATAAAATTGTACAAAGAAACGCAATGAAGGTATGGGAAGAGATTCAGCAAGGTAAACCAACAACAAATGAAAATGGTGAATCTTTATATCTTGGACACTTATTAGCAGATGATGAGTTAAGAAACTCATTAAGTGAAGAACAAATTAGAGAGTGTTTTAATTATGATTATTACACTAAAAATGTTGATGCTATTTTTAATAGAGTTTTCAACAAGTAAATAAAATAAATATAATATTAATCACAAGGCGACAAATATGGCGATAATGATTCAAAAAAGAAATGGTAGAAAAGAAGTTTTAGATATTACTAAAATCCAAAAGATGACTATTGAAGCAACTGCAGATTTAGATGGTGTATCTCAAAGTGAATTAGAACTAGATGCTCAAATAAAGTTTATTGATGGAATGGGTTCAGCAGATATCCAAGATGCTTTAATTAAAACAGCAGTTGAGAAAATAGATATTGATGTTCCAAATTGGACTTTTGCAGCTTCAAGACTATTTCTATTTGATCTTTATCACAGAGTTGGAAAAGTAACTCATGGTATTAAAGGTGAACCTTATTGTCACTTAAAAGAGTATTTAAAATATGGAAAAGATGCAGGTAGACTAATCCCTAACTTAGGTGAAGGTTATGATTTAGATGATTTAAATAGCCATATTGACCCTTCAAGAGATTATCTTTTTAATTACCTTGGAATCAAAACTTTATATGATAGATATTTAATTAAAAACAAAGATGGAGTTCCTATTGAACTTCCTCAGCAAATGTTCATGGCAATCGCTATGTTCTTAGCACAAGATGAAGATGATAAACAACAAAAAGCAAAAGATTTTTATGATGTAGTTTCAAAATTTGAAGTTATGTTAGCAACTCCAACTTTATCAAATGCAAGAACAAATAGACATCAACTTTCTTCTTGTTATATTGGTTCAACACCAGATAATATTGAAGGTATTTTTGATTCTTACCATGAAATGGCACTACTATCTAAATTTGGTGGTGGTATTGGTTGGGATTGGAACCAAGTAAGAGCTTTAGGTGGTGTTATTGATGACCATAAATCAGCTGCTGGTGGTACAGTACCATTCTTAAAAATTGCAAATGATGTTGCAATTGCAGTTGACCAACTAGGTACAAGAAAAGGTGCAATTGCAGTTTATGTTGAACCTTGGCATATGGATATAGTTGATTTCATCGACTTAAAGAAAAATTCTGGTGAAGAAAGAAGAAGAGCTCATGATTTATTCCCTTCTTTATGGATTACAGATATGTTTATGGAGAGAGTTTTAGAAGATTCTCACTGGACTTTATTTGACCCTTATGAAGTAAAAGATTTATCTGAACTTCATGGAGATGCATTTAGAGCAAAATATATTGAGTATGAAAATGACGAATCAATCACAAAAGATAGAATGAAAGCAAAAGATTTATGGAAAAAAATCTTAACTTCATATTTTGAATCTGGTTCTCCTTTTCTTTGTTTCAAAGATACTGCAAATAGAGCAAATCCAAACGGACACGTAGGACATATTAGATCTTCTAATCTTTGTACAGAGATTTTCCAAAATACAAATCCAAACCACTATAAAATCAAACTAGAGTTTATAGATGGAACAATTGAAACTTATGAAGAAGAAGATTTAATTGTTGTTGATGGTGGAATTGAAAAGAAAGCAAATAAAGTTTCTGCACTTGACTCAATCAATGGAAAAAGAGTATTTATTGTTGAAAAAGAGAAAATAGATGGTGATACTGCTGTATGTAATTTAGCATCAATTAACCTTTCAAGAATTAATACTAAAGAAGATATAGAAAGAGTTGTTCCAATCGCTGTTAGA
The DNA here is from genome assembly GCF_001895145.1 of Arcobacter sp. LA11. Lineage (NCBI taxonomy): Bacteria > Pseudomonadati > Campylobacterota > Epsilonproteobacteria > Campylobacterales > Arcobacteraceae > Arcobacter > Arcobacter sp. LA11. The sequence continues at coordinate 85,582 of NZ_BDIR01000001.1, forward strand.
ATGTTAGATAACGTTATTGATTTAAATTTCTATCCTCTTAGAAAAGTAAAAGCTACAAACTTAAAATCAAGATCAATTGGTCTTGGTGTTATGGGTGAGGCTCAAATGGTAGCAGAGAGCAAGCTTGTTTGGGGAAGTAATGAGCACTTTAAAAAGATTGACTCTATTATGGAAGCAGTTTCATTTAATGCAATCAAGTCTTCATCTGAATTAGGAGCTGAAAAAGGTATCTATCCTACATTTGAAGGTTCTAATTGGTCAAAAGGTATTATGCCACATGATCATACTCCACAAGCTGTAAATGCACTTGTAGACAAAGATTTATTTGATGCAGGATATGATTGGGATGCGTTAAGAGAGCAAGTTAAAAAAGATGGTATGAGAAATGGTTATCTTATGGCAATTGCTCCTACTTCATCTATCTCTATTTTAGTTGGAACTACGCAAGCTATTGAACCAGTTTATAAAAGAAAATGGTTTGAAGAGAACTTATCAGGACTTATTCCTGTAGTTGTTCCAAAGCTATCTCCAGAGACTTGGGCTTACTATACTCCTGCATATGAAGTTAGTCAATTAGACTTAATCAAAGCAGCAGCAGTAAGACAAAAATGGATTGACCAAGGTCAGTCTACAAATATCTTTATGTCTTTAGATAAAGCAAGTGGTAAACACTTACATGAAATCTATACATTAGCTTGGAAGCTTGGATTAAAATCGACTTACTATTTAAGAAGTCAATCTCCAGAAGCTGCAAATGATGTAGAAGATAGAAGCATGGAATGTTCAGGTTGTCAATAAGATAATCTGGCATTTGTCAATGTAAAAAATTAAAAAATTGAATAAAATACGAAGAAAATAAAAAAGTTAAGGTAAAGCTTATGGCAAGAAAAACGATATATAACCCAGAATCAACTGAATCACTAAATGATAGAAGAATATTTGGTGGAAACCCAGATGGAATGATTAATTTCACAAGAATGAAATATCAATGGGCATTGAATCTTTGGGATACGATGGAAGGAAACACTTGGTTTCCTAAAGAAGTGCAAATGACAGGTGATGCAAAAGATTATAAGTTTTTAGCACCAGCTGAAAAAAGAATGTATGACCTAGTTTTATCTCAACTTATTTTTATGGATTCTTTACAAACAAATAACCTAATGGATAATATCAATCCATATATCACCGTTCCAGAAATCAATGCTTGTCTTTCAAGACAATCATATGAAGAAGCAAATCACTCAAAATCATACGCAGTTATGGTTGAATCTATTTCTGATAACACAGATGAAATCTATGATATGTGGAAAAATGATACTCAACTAAGAGAAAAAAACAACTATATTGCAGCTGTATATGATGACCTTGCTGGTGATATCACAGATGAGAAAATGGTACTTGCAATGTTTGCAAACCAAATTTTAGAAGGTCTTTACTTCTACGCAGGTTTTGCAGCTATGTATGCCTTAGGAAAATCAGGGAAAATGCTTGGTTCTTCACAAATGATTAGATTTATTCAAAGAGATGAAGTAACACATTTACTTCTGTTCCAAAATATGATTAACTCAACTAGAAAAGAGAGACCAGAACTATTTACTCCTGAGTTAGAGCAAACTGTAAGAGGAATGTTCAGAAAAGCAGTAGATTTAGAAGCTTCATGGGGAGCATATATCACTCAAGGTCAAATCCTAGGTTTCACAGATGCAATTATCAGACAATACATCGAATACCTAGCAGATAGAAGACTAGAAGCAGTTGGATACGCACCAGAATATAACGTAAAACATCCAATACCATGGGTAGATGGTTATGCAAGTTTCAATGACCAAAGAACAAACTTCTTCGAAGGGAATGTAGTAAATTATTCAAAAGGAAGCATCGACTTCGACGATTTCTAAAAAAAAGAAGATTTTCTAATATTTCTTTTTGCCAATCTCTGCGTTGGCAATCGTATTTTATGGACTCACCTACTTCCTGTAGGCTCCTCCATAAAATCCAATCACCGCCTTGACCTTAACAAAAATAAACATCATAAAATCTCTTTTTGGAGTTCACAATATGGAAAATACTTTAAGTAAAAATATTCTAATTGCTTGGGAAAATACAAAAAATAATTTGGAAACAAAAATTTCATCTGAAAAAACTCTAGTTTTTAGGTTCTCTATGGAATTATCTAAATTATATAATTGCAGAGATATATTTATTGACTTTGAATATCAAGCTTATACTGAGATAGAAACTAAAGATAAATATTTAGATTTATTAGTTTATGAATTGGCTAACAAAGAAAAAAAATATGCAATTGAATTTAAAGCTCCTACTAAATCAATAAAAGGGAATTCTAATCAAACTGAGACACGAGAGAAAATATATAAAGATATAGCAAGATTAAAATATTTAAAAAGTCATAAGAATTTCACTGCATGTATTTTTTTTATGATTACAGATGAAAAGCCTTATGTTAATAAAAGTGAAAATAGAGATAATACTTATGACACCTCTATGGGACATATTGGAAATTTGAATAAGTTTACTGAAAAATATGCAATAGAGAATTTTCAATTTACTTTTAATTGGGAAGAAAAGAATTTGTATTATTGGTTAAATCCGATTACTATTTGATTTAAATCCCAGCCCTTGTCAAAGCCGAAAGTTTTATAACTATTTTCGAAAAAGACCGAGAATGTCTGAGTAATAAAAGGTACTAAATATACCTTTTATTACGAGTTTCACAGGTCAGAAAATATTTCTAAAACTGTAGGGGACTTCAGCTTTGACAACTCGGCTTGTTGCTTTTTGCACTACTTTTTTCAACAAAAAAGTAGTAAAGCGAAGAACGCTAGTTCTTCAAGAGGGAAAAGTACATATAAAGAAAATATAATAATAAAACTTATACAATATACCTAAACTCATATAAGGAGTACTAAATGGTCTTCTCTTTTACAATTTTTCTAATCATAAATTTCATAGTCACATACAAACTTCTAAAAGATGAATATTATGAAAAAAGACAAAAAACAATCCAACTTTTTATAATATGGCTATTACCCATCTTGGGTGCAATTCTTGTATACCTATTTTTAAATAGAGAAAAAGATAAAAAGAATTCATATGGTGGAGGAATTGACCCTGGCTATTATGATTCAGGAAGTGGCACCTCTGGCGGTGGAGATTAGTAAATGCTAAATTATGATGATTTCAAACCTAAAAATATTTTTAAAAAAGATAGTAAAGGAAATAATATTTTCTTCTTTCTTTTTAGTGGTTATATAATAGAAGATGAAAGAAAAAAAGATAAGCTAATTGACTTAATGGGTTCTAGGTATTTTTATTTATCATTTAAACCTCCTATGTTATTAATTAGTATGTTAATTGGATTTAAAGTATTAGTTATAGCACATTTTATGTATGATTTATCTATGTTTTCTAGTGAAACATTATTTGTATATACGGGAATTTTCATATATTTATTTTTTCTTACTATTTATTTACTGAGAATTATTTTTACACTTAAAGGTTGTAGTAAAATAACAAAAGATGAAAAAGTTTGGATAGAAAAAAACTGATAAAATGAATATTTCTTTAAAAAAAGCTCTATTAAAAGTATATATAATAATTAAATCATAATATCTTAGCTAAACTACACTCTTCACATTGGAGCAAAAAATGAACACAGAAAAAGAATGCGAACAAATCTTCGATAGCCTAAGAAAAGTCCTCTTCTACGTAGGACATGGAAAATACAACGACTATATGACTTTAGAAGAAGTTCAAGCTATCAAAACCACACTAGAAAAAATTCTTGATATAGAAAAAGAATATGAACAAACTACAACTATAGAAGAAAAAGAACTTATCTATAAAAGATTAGAACCTTTCAAAACTTTTAGTATCAAAGATTTTATAGATTATAAAATAGAAACTATATAAAACTATTTTGATAAATTTGTGATAAACATATAAACTGACATAAAACTCCTACGAAAAAACAAAAAATAGATGTAATATATCTATAATAAGAATTATTTCAACTTTTCGGGAGAAGAAGATGAGCAATACTACAAGAACAGAAGAATCTAAAACACTAAGAAACTACACTATTTTTACTGTAATATTTTCAGCTACTATAGTAAGTGGATTTTTTTTGGTACTAGTTAAATAGTAAAAAAATTGATATTCTTTTTTCATTGTGATATCCTCAAAAAAGGATATCATCAATATGTAAATTAAGTGTTTAGTAAAAAACTATTCTAAAATAATAGGTAATACAGAAGCAACTAAAAGTATTGCCATTATAATATTTAATACTCTAACAATCTTTTCGTCTTTTACAAAACGTTTTAAGACAACTCCACCAGCTGTCCATGCATTAGTTGAAAAGATAGACGATAAAAGATAAATAAGAGCTATTATAACAACTTGTGTAAAACTTTCATCCTTTGATGTGACAAAGATAGATATGGCTGTTATGGCCATTATCCAAGCTTTTGGATTTACCCATTGAAATGCTGCACTTTGAATAAAAGTAAAAGGTTTACTCTCTTCACCTTCTTTTACTTCCAAGGTACTTTTATTTGTAGCAATTTTAAATGCCATCCAAAATAGATATAAAATTCCAACTACTTTTAAAATTGTAAATATCACAGGAAACTTTTCAAAAACAATTCCAAGTCCTAATCCAACAAGAAGAACCATAAAAGGGAAACCTAACATGATACCAAGCATATGAGGAATCGTTCTTTTATATCCAAAAGTTAGCCCAGAAGACAAAAGCATGATATTGTTTGGTCCTGGAGTTGATACAGTTGATAAGGTAAATGTTGCTATTGAAAGTAACATTGCTACAGTGTAAAACTCTTCCATTTATACTCCTTCATAGTTTTTTATAAATATTCTATTTCCATAAAGATTAACAATCAATGCAGAAATGATTATAAAAGAGGCAAGAATTTTTATAAAACCTATCTCTTCCCCAAAAATTAAATATGAACCTAATAATCCAAATATAGGTACAAGTAGAGCGGTTGGTGCAACACTTGAAGCAGGATATTTATGTAATAGACTATTCCATATCCAATATCCAAAAAGTGTAGTAGGATAGACTTGGAACACTATTGAAAATATGGCTATATTATCAAGGTTTTCAAAAAAGTCTGTAAATACAATATTTCCTTGTGTTATATATCCTAATATAAATAATGGAATAGGAGAAAATAAACTTGCCCATACCATAAATGAAAATACATTTTTTGTGCCTGCTTTTTTTATTATAATATTTGTAAAGCTCATAGATACAGCTGCAATAAGAACTAAGATTAGACCTATTATAGTAACAGAACCATCTGTTACAGTAATAATTAATGTTAATCCTAATAATGCAATCGCAAATGCAAGTTTTTTAGAAATATCTATTGTTTCATTTAACATTATACTTGCAAGGATTACTGTAAAAAATATACTCATTTGTAAAACAAGTGAAGCCATTCCAGCTGATATTCCAAAGTATATACCTAAAGAGACTATTCCCCAAAGTCCAACACCAAAGAGTAGACCATAACTGATAATATATTTTAAATGAACTTGTGGTCTTTTTATAAAAAAGACTAAGGGAATAGCACAAAATAAAAACCTAAGTCCAGAGAGTATAAAAGGGTCAAGGGAAGCTAGTCCTAGCTTAATTACAGAAAAATTTATGCCCCAAATGAAGGTAACCAAAACTGCTAAAATTAAATCATTTTTCTTCATTATACTACTCCTTTTTAGATTTTTATTAATAGAAAAATAATTTTAGCAATTAAATTTTTTTTATTCTTCACATATAATGTGATAAAAGTTATCTATAATTGTTATAAAATATAACTTTTTATGTTAAAATTACTAACAATAAGGAATAAAATGCAAAAAAGAAGTACATATAATAAAAATGTTCAAATAGCAAATAATACTATGTACTATATTTATGAGCATATAGATACGGATATAAATATTGATGATTTAGCTTTAGAGTTTAATCTTAGTAAGTTTCATTTTCATAAAATATTTAAAGAGATAATGGGCGTAAATATTTATGAAACAATAAAATCTATAAGATTACAAAAAGCGTCAAATCTTCTTTTGACTAATAAGTATTCAACTATAACAGAAATTGCAAATATGTGTGGATATAGTTCTCAGACTTCTTTTATCCGAGCTTTTAAAGAGAGGTTTCATCAAACTCCAAAGCAGTGGCGTAAAGGTGGATACAAAGAGTACTCAAAAAATATTTTAGATAATTCAAAAATATCATATTATGAGAAGTCGGATTTTGAAAAAATAGAGCCTAAAATAGTTAAAACAAAAGCTAAGGCTATGTATTATATTAGAAATAAAGGTTATATTACAAATGAAGTCAAAAGAGTATGGCAGAAACTTCAAGCATGGGTCTATACGAATGATATAAAAGAGTATGAAGAAGTTGCAATTTATCATGATAATCCAGCTATTACTTCCCATGCAGATTGTTTTTATGTTGCAGGAGTTATTCCAAAAGATGATAAAGATTTATCAAATACTAATCTTCCTCATTTTTATACTCCAGAGGCCTTATATGCAACTTTTGAGATAAATGGGAAGATTGGTGATGCTCTTAGATTTATCCAATGGGCATATCATGATTGGTTACCAAAAAGTGGATTTGAAACAACTACAAATCCCTCTTATGCAGTATTTAGAAAAAACCAATTTTTAGAAGAAGATGAGAAGTTTGAGGCAACTTATTATTTACCAATTCAATATGTTTAGAGTTTTGATTTAAACAAAAACTAAAAGCATTTTGCTAAACTATTTTACTTTAATATGGAGAGATAAATGTTTACAGAAGTAATACAGCCACGTTTTTTAGAAACTGATGCTTTAGGGCATATAAATAACAATACTTATGGTGTTTGGTTTGAAGCTGCGCGTGATCAATTTTTCCGTATTTTTGTTCCTGATTTAGATATCAAAAAATGGAATCTTGTTATTGCACACAGTTCTTTTGATTTTTTAAAAGAGGTATTTTTTGGAAGAGAAGTTATAGTTAAAACAGGTATCTCAAAAATAGGAAACTCTTCTGTTGATTTAATTCACTCTGTTTATCAAGATGGAAAGTTATGTACTACAGGAAAAGGAATAATGATTCATTATAATCTAGAAACAAAAAAATCTATGGCTATCCCTGATGCTATTAGATATGAGCTTGAAAAACATATGTTTACAACTCCTTGGCCAGCTACATTGAATGAATTAGAAGTTTTAGAAAAAAATTAAATAAGATTTAAAAAAGGGAATAGAAAGTATGAGTAATATAATTTTAGTAGTTAAAGTAAAAGTTAAAGAAGAGTTTACTCAAGAAGTTTACACATTTATGAAAGCTTTGCATAAATTAACACATGAACTAGATAGTGGATGTATTCAGTATGATTTACATAAAGTAAAAGAAGAAGAATCGATGTTTTGTTTTATAGAAACTTGGGAAAATCAAGAGTCTTTAGATGAACACATGCAAAAAGGTCATTTTAAAAACTTTATGGAGTTTACAGATGGTAAAGTTGAAGAGATAAAAATAGATTTTCTAGAAAAATATGTGGAATAAATGTAGATATTTATAAAAAAGGTTTATCTGTGAATATTGAGCAAGCAAGTCAAAATATTTTTGATAGTTTAAAACGAATACTTTTATATGCAAATGCAGGGAAATATAACCATGTTATGCAAGTAGAAGATATAGAGCAAATTAAAAACTCAATTAATAAAATAGTAGAGTATGAAGAATCTTTTAACAATGCCATTTTAGAAGAAGAAAAAATAGAAATTTATAATAAAATCAAAAAATATAAAAACTTTTCTATTCGTGATTTTATGGAATATAAAATAGAGAGAATTTAAATCAAGTAATAAAGAAGAAGAGTTATTTTAAAACTCATCTTCTTTATTATAGTATTTATTTACTCCATTAAAACCTTCTAAAAAGTATAAAAAGAAAGTAACATCTTCAACCTCTTCATCTGAAATTTTACCCTTCATACTAGGCATTGTATCAAAGTGTCTAATTACACCAGGAAGACAGATAGTTTTGGCTTTATCTGGATTATTAATATAATCTTTTACAAAATCTGCTGTTTCTATCAAATGAAACTCTACATCTTCTCTATCACCTATTTGTTGTTTTAGTCTAAATGATATTTCATTTCCAGTTGGGGCTTTTAGATTTAGTAATTTATTATCTTCTTCTATAAAGTTTTGCATAAGAAGTCCTATTGGCATAGACTTGACATGACATTCGCTACATTTATTTTCAAAGATTTTTTCACCAATTTGATAACGTTCTTTATCAAACTCTTCAGGAAGTGCAAAAAGTGAACTTATAAACAAGATAATTAAAAATAAAACTTTCATAATTTCTCCTTCTTTTAAGATAAATTTGTATTTTATTGTATTTCTACAACAGCTTCTTTACCACCATATCCATGAACTAGGTCATGAGCTCTTATTATTACTGAGTTTATATTTTTGGGAATTTTTACATTTGAAATACTTCTTGTAAAAGGTTGTTCATCTACGTGGGGATGATGAAGTATTCTAGTTGCAATGATTTTTCTATCGGGTGTTAATATTTCATATCTATTTGCGAAATGTTTCCATCCTGTATCTTCATGTTTAATAGTTACAAAAAAAGTACATGAATTATACTTAGAACATATAGATTTTACTTTTAATACATCGGCTTTATTTGCATAAAGAAAACCAGTTAAAAATATGCTTAGAATGATAAGTAAACGTAACATTTAAACTCCTTAATAAATATATCAATAGATTATAATAAAAAGAGAAAAATTTAAACTTAGATTTTAAATATAATATTTTCCTACAAAATAAAATGTCTTACAAATGGCTCAATTTTTTTAGGAAATAACAAAAATGAAATTTAATTTCAAACAAAATTGATGAATAATAAGCTAAAATAATCAGAAATATAAATAAAGATTACCTATGAGCACAGAAAAGAAAGTACTTTTTTTATTTTTAACATTGATTATCTTAATTGTTACGTGCGTATATACGCATGTAGATGATTTAAAAACAGAAGAAAATACTACTGTTGATACATCAGTAGAATCTGACTCTTTTTTAATTATTGATGCAATAAAAGAAAAGGTAAAATCATTTATTTCTCCTGTAGAGGAAGAAATTACTCAAGAAAAAGTTATTCAAGAAGAAATTCCTGTTATAGAAAAAGCAGAAAAATCTGCAAATCTTGATAAAACTATAGAAACTCAAACGGTTCAAGAAGATACAACAACTGAGAATAAAATATCTGAAGAAAATATAACAGATAGTTCAAATAAAAATGAGTCAAATACAGAAGTAGTAGATGCTCAAGAAAAAATAGAAAATACTGAACAAGAAACTATAGAAAATGTTGTTGAAGAGGAAAAAATAGAAGAACCTGTAAAACCATTGATAACTACTGATAAAAGATATACTAGAACAGGTGATGAAAAAAATATAGAAAACTTATCTGAAGAAGCTCAACTTCTTCAAATCAAAATGAATGAATTTGTAAAAGAAAATCCTATTATTTTTAAAAGAGGAAGTAATAAGATTACAAGGTCTAGTAATAAAACGATTAAATCTGTAGTAGAGGCTTTAAAAGAGTTTCCAACTATGAAAATAGAAGTTGCAGGTCATACTGATGCAATTGGTGCAGCAGCCTTTAATAAAACAATTTCAGAACAACGGGCAATAAGTGTTAAGAAAAGACTTGTTTACTATGGTGTAGAAGCTAATAGAATCAAAGCAAGAGGTTATGGTGAAGATATTCCATTAGTTAAAAATAGTAAAAATGGATATTCTAAGATAAATAGAAGAGTAGAATTTAACATAATTGAGGAATAAAAAGTGGTAGAAATAGCATCTCAAATAGTAATTTGTTTAGTAATTGCAGCATTTATTGGTTTTTTAATAGGCTTTTTAATAGGTCGTGCATTTGGAGGTGATAGAACTTCTATTTTTAACAGTAATAGTACAGCTTCCTACGGAGCAGTTCAAGCAAATATCTATAATAAACCTCTTATAAGAAGTACTCCAAGACCTACTGGAAAAGATAATTTACAAGAAATAGAAGGTATTGATAAAGAATTAGAATCAAAACTAAATGAACTTGGAATTTATCATTTTGACCAAATTGCAAAATGGAACGCAAAAAATTGCCATTGGGTTGAAGAATATTTCACCTTAGAAGATAATCAAGTTAAAGAAGCAAATTGGATAGAGCAAGCTCAAGGTCTATCTAAAATTTAAAAAATTAGTTTAAAACCTTATTTTCTATAAGGTTTTTTACGCAAGTATCAATCATTTCATAAACCTTATCAAAACCTTCAAAGCCATCAAAAAAGTATGGGTCTGGTACATCATCCCCATCACAACCAAAATCACCTAATTTTAAAGGGTTTTTACAACCTAGCTTTTTTAAATCTCTAACATTATTATCATCAAGTCCAATAACTAAATCAAAGTTTTTAAAGTCATCAACTTGTACAAGTTGTGCTCTTTGAGAGGAAATATCTACGCCATTTTGTTGACCAATTTTAATCGAATCAGGACAGGGTGCTTCCCCTATATGCCAATTCCCAGTTCCTGCACTTTCAATTTTAATATCAAGATTGTATTCTTTTGCGTATTTCTTTGCAATTCCTTCTGCTAAAGGAGATCTACAAATATTCCCTAAACATACAAATATAATTGATTTTACTTGCATTTTTTTAATCCTATATCTATGTATTTTCTAATTTTTTTAATCTCTTCCAAATTCATTTTATGTGAAATTATCTCTTTTGAATCATCTCGTATTTCTTCTCCCCATGGAGTTATAATTCCACTACTTTTTGCCATATTATCATCGGCACTATTTGCTGCTAATACATAACATTGGTTTGCAACAGCAAGGGCTTTTGTCATAGTTTCATAATGATTTTTTCTTTTTGCTCCCCACATAGAAGGGTTTAGTATTAAATCTGCTCCTAATACTTTTAACCAATATTGAGGAAATCTAATCTCAAAACAGATTAATACAGCAACTTTTATTCCGTTGATATTTAAGATTTTCATATTATCAAGTTTTCCACTCTCAAAATGTTCAGGTTCATTTCCAAGTGGGAAAAGTCTATGTTTTGATTGAATATGAATTATCTCTTTATTATGAAAGATGTATAAGGTATTAAAAAAACCAAGGTCTTGTCTTTCAATAAATGTTATAGCAATAGTTTTATTTTTTGATAGTTTTTTTATCTTTTTTATTGCTTTTGATGCAAATTCCGAAGCTTCATCCATTCGTTCATAACAAAACCCAGTAAGGCAAAGTTCTGGAGCTAAGATAAAAGAGTTATCTTCACATGAAGTGATTAATTCTTTTAAGTCTTTTAGATTTTGTTTAAAATCTTTTGTTGTTTTAGTTTGTAGTGCTATTAAGTTCATCTTGTGCCATCGCAATTAGATTATTTAATTTTTCTTCATACAGTTTTGCATTTTCTTCAATAGTTGACTCAAATCTTGTTACAAGAACTGGCGTCGTATTTGAAGCTCTTACTAATCCCCATCCTTGATTAAATATTACTCTAACTCCATCAACATCAATAATATCTATAATTGTTGGGAAATCTGCTGGTGGATCTTCTAGAAGCTTTTTTAATTTATCAATTAGTAAAAATTTTTCTTCTTCTGTCGTATGAACTTTTATCTCTTCAGTTGAAAATGTTTTAGGTAAAGCATCAATTTCTTTATCAATATCCATTTTGTTATAAATTAATTCAAGTAATCTAAATGTTGCATAAATAGCATCATCAAAACCAAAATATCTGTCATTGAAGAATATATGTCCTGATACTTCTGCTGCAAGGTCAGCATTTACTTCTTTTAGTTTTACTTTTAGATTTGAGTGTCCTGTTTTATACATAATTGCAGTACCAGACTCATTGATTAAATCATACATAATCTGAGTACATTTAACCTCTCCAACTATTGTTGGGTTTTCCATAGTCTTTGCAAAAAGAAGTGCCATAATATCACCTTTTACATTATGCTTTTTAGTTAAAAATGCAATTCTATCAGCATCTCCATCATAAGCAAAACCGTATTCATAGTCACTTTTAAGGGCTTCAATTACATCTTTAAGATTTTTTTCTTCACTTGGGTCTGGATGATGGTTTGGAAAGCTTCCATCTGGTTTGCAATAAAGTCCATCATAGTTTAATTCTAATTTATCTAAAATAGTTGTAAGGACTGTATCTGCTACTCCATTTCCACAATCTATGATGAATTTTTCTTTCATACCTTTTAAGTGTGAAAATTCATTTACTATATAATCTATGTATATAGATTTCACATCTATTTTATAGTTTTTATCATTGTTTTCAATATCTATATTACTTGCAATAATTTCATCTCCAAGAGCATATATTTCATCACCAAAGAAAGGTTTTTTATCAAGAGTTATTTTAAAGCCATTGTATTGACTTGGATTATGACTTCCTGTAATCATAACAGAGGCATTTGCTTGGATAGTTTTTCCCTCTATTTCAAAAGTTTGGTAGTTTGCAAAATAGTTAACACCAGTTGCAACCATATCCATATTTAAAACAGTACATCCTGCTTTGTTAAAACCACTTGCTAAATAAGAGAATAGTTCAGGTGAATGAGTTCTTGCATCGTATCCAATAGCTACATATGAATCTTCTTTAAATTTTTCATAAACTTTTTGTCCTAAAAAATATCCAATAAGTTTCACTGATTCTTGATTTAATTCATCTCCTACAATACCTCTAATATCGTACTCTCTAAAGATTGATTTATTTACCATTTTGACCCTTGTTTAATATGCATTTTTAATGCTCATGACTATGATTTTTGCGAATTATATCAGAAGAATGATTATTTTCAAGTTCAAGAAGAGCTTCTTTTTTATCTAATCCACCAGCATATCCTCCTAGTTTTCCACCGGTTTGAATTACTCTATGACATGGGATTATAATGCTTATCATATTTTTACCATTTGCACTTCCTACTGCTCTTACTGCTTTTGGATTTTTCAGTAAGGCTGCTTCTTCTTTATATGATATTGTTTCTCCATAAGGAATTGACATTAAAATTTTCCAAGCACTTTGTTGAAAAGAAGTTCCTACTAATTGTAAGGGAACAGTAAAGTCAATTCTTTTACCTTCAAAATATTCATCAAGCTCTTTTTGTAAGCAATCAAAATACTTATTATGAGCTGGAATAGCTTCTGCTTTGAAGAATTTTTGTACTCTTTGTATTTGGTCTTCTAGATTTTTTTGTTTAAAGAAACTAAGTATACAAATACCTTTATTTGTAGCAGCACAGAACATATCACCTAAAGGTGTTTTAATAACAGTTGTAGCAATAATATTTTTCTTTATAGGGTTATATTCTCTCATAAAATTCCTTTAATAAGTAGAGATTTTAACATAAAGAAATTAAGATATAATACTATATGTTAAAAGATATAAATAAAAATATAAAAATTCTATACGTAGAAGATGATGATATAACTAGAGAAAATGCAATTGAATATTTAGAAAACTATTTTGAAAAAATATATGAAGCTAATAATGCAATAACTGCTTTGAAATTATATGAAACAGTTTCCCCTGATATTATCATTACAGATATTCAAATGCCTAAATTAAATGGCTTAGAGTTTGTAAAAAGAATAAGAGAAAAAGACAAGAAAGTACAGGTTATCATAGTTACAGCTTTTTCAGATAAGGATTATTTATTTAAAGCTATAGAATTGCAACTTGTAAAATATTTAGTAAAGCCTATAAAAGAAAAAGAGTTAGAAGAAGCCTTGTTTTCTTGTGTTAATAGTATAGAAAATGATAGTTCAAATATTATAAAGCTTGATAAAAATATGCTTTTTGATATTTATAATAAGACACTTTTAATTGATGATGAGATAATTAAGCTAAGGACTAAAGAACTTCTTTTATTAGAGTTATTACTTAAAAACAAAAATAGGTATGTAACTTACAATGAAATAGAAAATATAGTTTGGTTTGATAGTGCCATGAGTAAAGATGCTTTAAAAACTGTTATAAAAAATTTAAAATCTAAACTTTCAAAAGATTTAATATCTAATCTCTCTGGAACAGGATACAAAATTGAGTTATGATTTAATTATGATTCTTTTATATGGAATAACTTTTGGAATAGTTTTGATGACTATTGTATATACTTTTATAAGATATATTTACTCTAAAGAGATTCTTTATATAAGTTATGGGTTTATGCAAATATTCTCTTTAGTATATATATTCTCTTATAGTAAGTTATATCCTGTCTCAAATGTTTTACAAGAATTATCTTTAGTTTTTGCTACTTTATGTGCAGTTGTTTTTGCTATTGGTTTTTATGAAGGAAAGTTTTTACCTAAGATGGTAAATATAAAAGAGTTGCTTTTTAATACTTTTCTTTTAAATGTAGTAATCTTAACAGCTTTTTATCATTATATGCTTTTTGAATATTTACCATATACAATAATTTATGCAATTTTATTTGTTTCTGTGGTATTTAATTTTAAACAAGGTTTTAAGCCAACAATTATTTATGTAGTGGGTTGGTCTATTTTTTGTTTTCTACTCTTTGTGTTCGATTTTAAAGACTATTATGCGCAAAAAGGATATATGGATATAGTTTTAGTTGCTTTTGCAATTGAAGCAATGCTTTTTACTCTATCTGTAGCATATAAATATAGTACAATCCAAGTACAATCTAAAAGTTATGAAAATATGCTTCTTCATCAATCAAGACTAGCTAAAAGTGGTGAAATGATAGCTAATATTACTCATCAATTTAGACAACCACTAAATAATATCTCATATATTTTAATAAATATGAGAAAGAAATTTCATAATAAAAAACTTGATGAGGTATATTTTGAAAAAAAAGTAAATCAGGCAAATGAACAGTTAGATTTCTTATCTAAAACAATTGAAGATTTCAAAGAATTTTATGCACCTACAAAAGAGAAAGAAGATTTTGAGATAAAAGAAGCAATTGAAAATTCGATTACTATATTAAGTGCAGATTTAAAAAAAAGAAATATAGATATAGAACTTACTTTTCATATAAATGAAAATGTCAAAATTTTTGGAATAAAGAATGAACTTTCACAAGTTATTCTTGCCATTCTTTCTAATGCAAATGATGCTTTAAAGAATATAGAAGAACCGTATATTAAAATTGATGTTAATTCAAATAATGCAGAGGTAATTATTTCTATAAGGGATAATGCTGGTGGAATAAAAAAGAAAAATTTACAAAAAATATTCGAACCATATTTTTCTACAAAAGAGGAAGGTACAGGTATAGGTTTATATTTAGTTAAATTAATTGTAGAAGAGAGTTTTGAAGGTAAAATAGCAGTTGAAAATCAAAAACAGGGAGCAGTTTTTACTCTCTGTTTTGAAAAATCTATTTGATTAAATCATTTCTTGGATAGATAAATGATATTTCTCTTGAGAGTTTTACATCATTATCTTCTTTTGCATAAGCAATAATCTTTAGTTTTAAAGCGCTATCTTTTGTATCAGATAAAAATAGTTTCTTTTTAGTTTCTATAAGTAATACTGTTTTTATTCTTTTTGAGGCTTCTATTTTCTTTTCATTAAATCTTTTTATTCTAAAGTTTTCATTATCTTCTAACTTGATATTAAAAGTATATGTTTTTTTACTTGTATTGTGAATAGTTAGAATATAGTTGTTTCTTACTTGACCATCTTCTTGAATTCTATATAAATTTGTTGTTTTATTAACATTTAGTAAAAAGTGTTCTTTTTTAGAACCAAAAAATCCTGCAAGGGCTATACATAAAACTAAAGAAGCCATATATACAATATTTCTTGTAGAAAAGATAGATTTTGTATCTTTTTTTATAACTGAATTTGTACTTCCCCATGAAATAAGTGATGGTTTCCCAAGTTTTCCCATAACAGTATCACAAGCATCAGAACACTCTAAACAGTTTATACATTCAACCTGTAAACCTTTTCTAATATCAATATGAGTAGGACATACTCTTACACAAGCTTCACAAGTTGTACACTCTTGATTTCCTGCCCATTGTTTTACATCAAAAATAGATTTTGCACCATTTTCGTAAATAGTACCTCCACGGTTTGTATCATAAACGATTTGTTTTGTATCATCATCATATAAAACTGACTGGATTCTTGAATATGGACATACGTAAGTACAAAAATTTTCTTTCATAAAAACAATATCGTAAAATAAAAAAACAGCAATAGAGATAATAAACATGTATAAAAAGAAGTGTTCTTGTGGATTTTGAATATAGACTATAAAATCTTCATATGCAACAAAATATAACATGAAATTAATTGAAATAATTACACAAAGAATAGCCCAAAGAATTAAAGATATATATTTTCTAATTTGATTTGATGTTTTATTATAGTCTATATCTTTTTGTTTGTTTTTTATTCTTCTTAAATCTAGAATAGTAGTTTCTATTAAATCTCTATAGATTACTCTAAAGATAGTTTGAGGACAGGCCCATCCACACCAAACTCTTCCAAGTATTGCAGTCATAGCAAAGATACCAATAAATAAAAACATAAGTAAAAATGGCATTACGTACAATTCATTCATATTAAAAACAATACCTAATAGATGAAATTCAAGTTTATCAAATGATAATAAAAGAATATGATTGCCATTAATTTTGATAAATGGAATACCTATTGTAAATATAGTTATTAAAATATATGTGATATATCTTTTTTTTGTATAGTTCATAATTTTTCCTTTTGAATAATTTTTATCTTCTATTTTTGTAGTTTATATTTTATAAGTGTTCATTTGGTGGTATGGAAAACTTTTTTCTAATTTGG
This sequence comes from Arcobacter sp. LA11, assembly GCF_001895145.1. Classification (NCBI taxonomy): domain Bacteria; kingdom Pseudomonadati; phylum Campylobacterota; class Epsilonproteobacteria; order Campylobacterales; family Arcobacteraceae; genus Arcobacter; species Arcobacter sp. LA11. The sequence goes on from NZ_BDIR01000001.1 coordinate 102,528, forward strand.
TTATAATACTTCTTTTTATAAAGGATATTAGATGATTGAATTATCAAGTTTATATATGTTTATTGCGGCTTCTTTTTTATTATGCCTTGCTCCTGGTCCTGATAATATTTATGTTTTAACACAAGGCATGACAAAAAGTAAAAAAGCAGCGATTATTACAACTTTGGGATTAACAACTGGATTGATAATTCATACAAGTGCAGCAGCTTTTGGTATATCTGTTATTTTTCAAACTTCAGAAGTTGCATTTAATATTGTAAAATATGTAGGAGCTGGGTATTTATTATATATTGCATATCAAGCTTTTAAGTATAGAAATGAACCTCTTGATTTATCTGTTCAAAATTCAAGTAGTGAACTAAAAAAACTTTATATAAAAGGATTTATTATGAATATTTTAAATCCAAAAGTTTCAATATTTTTCTTAGCATTTTTACCTCAATTTGTAACTCCAGCTAATGGTAATATACCTTTACAAATGATTACTTTAGGTTTTGTATTTATGCTTATGACGATTGTTGTTTTTTCTTCTATAGGAGTAGCAGGAAATATGTTAAGTTCAAAACTTTTAGAAAAACCAAGTATTGTAAAATATATGAATATTTTAACTTCTTTTGTTTTAGTTAGTTTAGGATTAAAACTAGCTCTTTCTTCAAGGTAGTAAAATTTTAAATATTTAGAAATAAGATAGAGAGAAATCCCTATCTTATTTGACCATTTCCAAATACTTTGTATTTAAATGTAGTAAGGTCGTTAATTCCCATTGGTCCTCTTGAGTGAAGTTTATTTGTAGAAATACCCACTTCAGCTCCAAGTCCAAATGCTCCACCATCAGTAAATCTTGTACTTGCATTTGCATATACACAAGCAGCATCTACTTCATCTAAAAACTTATTTACAATAGAGTAGTTTTCACTTATAATTGCTTCTGAGTGTCCTGAACCATATTTACCAATATGATAAATCGCATCATCAACACTATCTACTACTTTAACATTTAAAATATTTGCTAAATATTCAGTATCATAATCTTCTTGCGTCGCACATTGAATATCAATATACTTTCTAGTCTCATCACAACCTTTTACTTCTGTGCCATATCTTTCATATGCTTCATGTAAAGGTGGTAAAATATATGCTGCAACATCTTTATGTATTAATAGTGTTTCCATTGCATTACAAACACCTGGTCTAGATACTTTTGCATTTATTGCAATTTGTATTGCTTTTTCATGATTTGCATCTTTATCAATAAACACGTGACAAAGTCCTTTATCATGTTTAACAACTGGAACAGTTGCATTTTTACTTACGTATTGAATTAAAGCTTCTCCTCCTCTTGGAACGATTAGGTCAACATATTTATCTTGTTTAATTAAATTTGCAACACCTTCTCTTGTTGAATCAGGTAATAAGGAGATAGCTTGTTCTGGTAATTTATTTTTAGCTAGTACACTTCTTAAAACATTTGCAATTGCAATATTTGAGTGCTCTGCTTCTTTTCCACCTTTTAATACACATACATTTCCACTTTTAAAACAAAGTGCTGCAGTATCAGAGGTAACATTTGGTCTACTCTCATAAATTATACCAATTACTCCAATTGGTATAGATACTTTTTGAATCTTTAATCCATTTTCAGTAACCCAACCATCAAGAGTTCGTCCTACAGGTTCTTTAAGTGTTGCAATTTCTCTTATTGCATCAGCCATACCTTGAACTCTGTCACCTGTAAGTAATAGTCTATCAAGAAGTGCTTCATCTAGATTTCCTAGTCTTCCTGCACTCATATCTTTTTCATTGTTTCCTACAATAAAATCACAATGCTCCATTAGTGCATCTGCCATTTCATTTAGTACTTTGTTTTTTACTTCACCACTTAGTGTGGCAATTTCTCTACTAATTTTCTTTGATTCTTCTAAAAATTGTTTCATGCAATTTCCTAATATGTATTTACATTTTGGGTAATTTTATCTAAAAAATTCTTTTTTTAACTAGAAAGGTTTGTTTGGAGGGGTAGTTGATTAGGTAGTAGAAGTTTCTACTACCTTTTATTTGTTATTATAATTGTGCGTTAATTTTATCAGCTAATGCTTGTTTAGATTGTGCACCAATAACTTGGTCAACGATTTCTCCATCTTTCATAAATAAAATTGTTGGAACTGATCTAACACCATATTTTACTGCTAAATCTTGTTGTTCGTCTGTATTTACTTTACAAATGTTTGCTTTTCCATCAAACTCAGATGCTAACTCATCGATAACGGGAGCAATCATTCTACACGGTCCACACCAAGGTGCCCAAAAGTCTACTAAAGATACTCCATTATTTACTGTTGCTTCAAAATTTTCTGCTGTTAATTCTATATATTGTGACATAATTTTTCCTTGTATTTTTTTAAATTGATGAAAGTTTATCTTAATAGTGAAATAATGTCAAGTATGTACTTTAAAGTTCTATAGTTACTTTTAGGTAACTATAAAGTAGTTTTTGTTAAACTTCTAAAAAATAAGAAAGATTAGGATGGATAAAAAACAATATAACTGCTTTTTTCAATTAGCAACAGATATGATTGGTGGTAAATGGAAAGGAATGGTTCTTTGGGCACTTAAAAAAGATGTCAAAAGAAATGGTGAATTAAAAAGGTTAATCCCTCATATTAGTCAAAAAATGTTAACTCAACAACTACGTGAACTTGAAGATGTTGGAATAGTTGAAAGAATAGTATATCCTGTAATTCCTCCTAAAGTTGAGTATAAACTTACTAATAGTGGTGAAAAATTGATTCCTATTTTAGAAGAGCTACATGATTGGGGGAAAGAATATGCTGTTGAAAATGGTATTAATATAGTAAAAGATGCTAATTGTGTAATTGAATAAAGAAAAATAAATAGTGAAATTTAATCAGCATATTGATCTCTTATCTCAATAAATTTTTCTTTATTTTCAAAGAAAAGATTTACTAGGTTTGGATCGAAACTTACTCCTTTTTCTTCTTCAAAGTATTCAAGGATTTTTTTATTTGGCCAAGCTTTTTTATAACATCTTTGACTTCCTAATGCATCAAATACATCTGCAATAGCAGTAATTCTTCCAAAGATATGAATTTCTTCACCTTTCAATCCTCTAGGGTATCCTTCTCCATTCCATTTTTCATGATGTTCGTAAGATACAATTGCAGCAGCTTTTAAAACTTTTCTTTGGGAACCTTTTAAAATGTTGTATCCTATTTCTGCATGGGTTTTCATAAATTCAAATTCATTTTTTGTAAGTTTTGCAGGTTTTTTTAAAATAGCATCAGGGATTCCTACTTTACCGATATCATGCATTGGTGATGCAGTAAATAACAAGTCTGTATTCTCATCGTCAAGACCATGCAATTCAGCTAATAATTTTGAGTATAAAGCTACTCTTTTTACATGGTTCCCTGTTTCATTACTTCTTGTTTCTCCTATTTCACCCATTCTATATATAATCTCTTTTTGAGTATTCTCAATTTCATCATGAAGCTCAAAAAGTTCTGTTAAATCATTTCTAATTGACATATACTCAATGATATTATTATTTTTATCTTTAATTGGGACGATAGTTGTATCTACCCAGTAAGTATTTCCTTTTTTCCCTTTATTTTTAAGAATACCTTTCCAAATTTTATCTTTTTTAATAGTTCTCCATAAATCTTGAAATATTTCAACTTTCATATCTTCATGTCTTACTATATTATGGCCTTCTCCTATGAGTTCTTCTCTTGTATAGCCTGAGATTATACAGAACTGGTCATTTACAAATGTAATTTTTCCATCTAAATCTGTCCTTGAAATAATATTACTAGAATACATTGCTTTTTTATATTCATTTGCTTTTGATATTGCGTGTTCTAGATTTTGGTTAGAGGTGCTAAGTTGATTTTTAAAGAAGTCCTGAACCATTTCATTTTGAGTTATGTCTTTACTTATTGCAATATATTCAATTACATTATTTTGAGAGTCTAAAATAGGATTTATTATAGTACTTATCCAAAAGGTTTTTCCACTTTTTTTTCTATTTTTGATTTTCCCTTTCCAAGGCTTTTTTTTCTCTTTTATAGTATTCCAAAGTTTTTTGAAAAACTCTTCTTTCATATCTTTATGGCGAAGTATACTTAATTTTTCTCCTAAGAGTTCTTTTTCTGAATATTCAGAAACTTTACAAAACTCACTATTTACGTATATTATTTCCCCTTTTGGGTTTGTTTTATATACTATAGAGCTTCTATCTACAGTCTCTTTGTATTGATTTAATAGTTTAGATGATTTCTCTATTTCTTCTTCTTTTCTTTTATAATCTATCCATAAATCTACTTTTAATATTATCTCTTCTGTAACATATGGCTTTTGAATAACATCTACTGCACCAGCTTTTAATCCATCTCTAATTATGGATGAATCAATTTGACCTGATATTACAATTACTGGAATCTTTTTTTTATTTATAATTGCAACTTTATTTTCTTGTAAAAATGTTAAACCATTTGAGTTTTTTAATTGGACATCTAAAATAATAAGATTTATAGTCTCTTTTTCTATATATTTTTTTGCATCAGTTGTATCTGCACAAACTTGAACTTTATAGTGTCTATTTTCAAGTAATTCTTTTAATTGTATTTGAATAACTTTTGAATCATCTACAACTAAAATTGTTGATAGTTTATTTTTTTCTAAACGTTCTATAGTTTTAGTTATTTCTTCTATTTTATGAAAGAAATCTTTATCTTTATGAATAAAATCAATAATTCCTTTTTTATAAGAATCATCTATAAATGCTCTGCTGTTTTCTGCAGTTAATACAAATATTTTAGTATTTGAATCTTGAAATTTTTGAATAATTTCTGAACCATCTCCATCAGGAAGATTCAAATCAAGCATTATATAGTGGATATCGTTGTTGTATAATATTTTATAAGCTTCTTTAAGAGTAAAGGCACTAAAACAATTGTAATTTAACTCTTTAAATTCTTCAGTAAGTATTTTATTAATTGAAGTTGAATCTTCAAGAATAAGTATATTATAGTTTATAGGATTAAATATTATATTATTTTGTTCCATAGGAAATATAACCTCTTTTATAAGTATAACATAATATACAAAAAGAGATTATATTTATTTAAGTCTATTTGATTTTTACTAAGTACCTTCCTACTGCTTGGCCTGCTAGTAATGCTTGGTATGCTTCTTTTATTTCTTCTAATGAAATTTCATTCGTAAGCTCTTCTAATGTGTCTATTTTAAAATCACTTGCAATTTTTTTCCATGCAGCTTCTTTTTTCTCTATTTTTGCTTCAACTGAATCAATACCTATTAGTCTTACACCTCTTAAAATAAAAGGAAATACATTTGTTGGTAATTCATGAGAAGATGTTAGTCCACAACAAGTTGCAACACCATCATATTTTACTAGTTTTAGTGCTTCCGCTAATATATTACCACCTACTGTATCTACTACACCGTCAAACTTTTCACTTCCCATAGGTCTTTTATTTTCTACATCAAAATCACGTCTAAGGATAACTTCTTTTGCTCCAAGTTCTTTTAAAAATGGAATTTTATCTTCTTTTCCAGAAATAGCAGTAACCTCAAATCCAAGTTTACTTAAAATTGATACGGTAATAGAACCAACACCACCTGTTGCGCCTGTTACTAAAACTTCACCACTAGTAACTCCGTTGTTTAATAACTCATTTACTGATAGTGCAGCTGTAAGACCTGCTGTTCCATATGTCATAATTTCTTTGTCTGAAATATTTTCTGGCATTTTTACAACCCAAGATGCTGGAACTTTTACAAATTCGCTATGTCCACCATTTGTATTCATACCCATATCATAACCAGTTACTAGTACTTTATCTCCAACTTTAAATTGATTAGAATTTGTTTTAGCAATAGTTCCTGCAACATCAATACCTGTTACATGGGGAAATACTCTTGTAACTCCTGGATTACCAACTGAACTAAGTGCATCTTTAAAGTTTAAAGAGGAATATGATGCTTCTATCAAGACTTCATTTTCAGAGATTTCTGGAATATCTATTTCTTGAATACCTGACTCAAATTTTTTATCTTCGACTTTTTCAACAATATATGCTTTCATTTTACTCCTTTTAACTAGTCCCTAATAAAAGGGACCTAAATTTAATTATTACTTTTTATCAATGGATATGAAATCCATTTAAAAGTAACAAAACCTAAAGAGAACAACGAGTTGCTCTTGTTTTCTTTACTTATATTGAAACTTTAGCTAAAATATAACAAAAGAGCAAGAACTAACAAAAAAGTAAGGTACTATCTAAAAAGATACTATAGTTAAATTAGGATATACAAATGGTTAAGAAAATAGATGATATAAATATAGATAAATGTCCAGTAGAAACAGCACTTGATGTACTTGCTGGTAAATGGAAGATACTTATTTTATGGTATTTAAGAAGTGAAACTAAAAGATTTAACGAATTACAAAAATTACTTCCACGAACAACACAAAAGATGTTAATCCAAAAACTAAGAGAGTTAGAAGATGATGGAATTGTTCATCGTGAAGTATATCCAGTTGTTCCTCCAAAAGTTGAATACTCTTTAACTGAGTATGGAAAAACTTTGAAACCCATATTAAAACAGCTTTATTTATGGGGTGAGATTCATAAAAAAAAGTATAAGTAGTTATCTTTTATTTTTTGGTTTACAATCACAACCTTCATGAGGGAAGAAGCAATCTTTTAAAATTAAAAGAATAGAAATAAAAAATAAAATATTTAATATCCAATTATTCCCCATCTCTAAATAGAAATAAAAAATGGGTAAACCTATAACAATTGGATATTTAAGAAAATAGAAAAAAAAGATCAAGCTTCCATATATTTTATTCATTTAGTATCCTTTTTTAGTAAAAAATATATAATTGTACTTATTCCTGCACTTGATATTACCATAGCCATTATCATTATTTGATATCTAACAGCAATTAGTGGATCTACTCCTGAAAGTATTTGTCCTGTCATCATTCCTGGTAAGGATACTAGCCCAACAGCAAGAAGTGCATTTATTTGTGGAATCATACATGCTTTAAAGGCAATTGATCGAGCTTTTTCATACTCTATATCTCTTTGTATCTCTTTTTCAAAACGTTCAATTGCTAAAGATAAGGCATTCATGGTATTAGCAAATATCATACCTGCAATTGGAATGACATATCTTGGTTCATAAATAGTTTCTAAATCAAGAACAAAACCTATGATTAGAATAAGATTTATTAGTCCGGCAATACTTATTGCTATAAATATTTGTAAATAGTGCTTAAGTGATTTATCTATTGTATTTCGTAGACTTATCCAAGAGGATACTGCTATCATAAAACTTATTATAAATATTCCTATTAGATTGTTTTTTTCTTCAAATATAAAAATTAGAAGATATCCAATAAGAATTAATTGTAAAATCATTCTAATTGTAGAAATTAGAATTTCAAACTTGTCATTGGTCCATTTATAATAATAGTACCATATAAAAATAAGAGGAATTAGAAGTAGAGATAAGTTAAAAAATGATATTGTCTGCATCTTTTAACTTCTTAGTAAATCCTTTAAACTATCAAGAGGGTTTTTCCCTTCAAGTACTAGTTTAACTTCATTTGCAATTGGAGTATAAATTCCATGTTTTGATGATAGTTTATCTATCGCTTCTGCTGTTTTTACACCTTCTGCTACTTCTCCTAGTTCTTCTAAGATAGTATCTAAGGTTTTTCCTTCTGCAAGACCAAGACCTACTCTATAGTTTCTACTTAGAGTACTACTAGCAGTTAAGAAAAGATCACCTGCTCCACTAAGACCTACAAATGAAGATTTTTTTGCTCCAAAATGCAATCCAAATCTTTGCATCTCGACAAGACCTCTTGAGATTAAAGAAGCTCTTGCATTATTTCCTAAGTTTAAACCTTCACAAATACCACTTGCAATGGCAAGTACATTCTTATATGCCCCTGCAACTTCTGCTCCTATAACATCTTTTGAGTAATAAGTTTTTAGAAATGTTGGAAAAAATGGTGAAAACTCTTTGTATAATTTTTTAGATGTTGAATTTATAACGATTGCTGCTGGAAGTCCTTTTATAACTTCAGCTGCAAAAGAAGGTCCTGAGATAAAGCCTACATTTTTTTCTGGTACAAATCTTGCATATATTTCATTTAAAAATTCACCAGTATTTGCTTCAATACCTTTTGATGCTACTAGTATTTTTTGATTTTTAAATTTAAAGTTTTCTTTTAGCCATTGTCCTATTTGTTGAGCAGGAATTGCAATAACTAAATATTCACAATTCATTGCAGTATCTAAATCAACAAAATTTTTTATATCTTTTTTTGTTCTTGATGTGATTAAACACTCTTGATTTTGACTTAGTGCAAAATGAAGAGCTTGTCCCCATTTCCCTGCACCAATTACTGCAATAGAATTTTTTTTCATTAAGCCTCTTTAAATTAAGATAATCTTTCTTTTAATAACTCATTTACTTTTGCAGGATTTGCAGCACCTTTAGATGCTTTCATAGTTTGACCTACAAAGAATCCAAGTAATTTTTCTTTTCCTGCTTTGTATTGTTCTACTTTATCTTGATTTGCTGCTAAAATACCATCAATTATTTCTAAAATAGCACCATCATCAGATACTTGTTTTAGACCAAGTTCATCAATTACTGCATCTACTTTGGCTTCTGGTTTTTCCATTAAGAAGTCAAGGACTTCTTTTGCTGCTTTTCCAGAGATTGTACCATCTTCAATTCTTTTAACTACAGTTGCTAATGTTTTAGCTTGTACTGGAGATGTTTCTAAAGTAACACCTTCTTTTAATCTTGATGGTAATTCAACTGTTAACCACGTAGCTGCATTTTTACCTGAAATACCCTCTTTCATCATTTCATCGAAGAAATTAGCTGTTTCTAAAGATGCTGTGATAACTGAAGCATCATACTCTTTAATTCCAAAGTCATTTACAAATCTATCTTTTTTTTCATCGGGAAGTTCAGGTATTTGAGTGTACTTTTCCATCATTTCATCAGTTATGATAACTGGTAAAAGATCTGGGTCTGGGAAATATCTATAATCAGCTGCATCTTCTTTACCTCTCATAGATCTTGTTTCACCTTTTTCAGGATCAAATAATCTTGTTTCTTGAACAATTTCAGTATCATGTATTCCATCTTCCCAAGCTTCAATATGTCTATTAACTTCATACTTAATTGCTTTTTCAATGAATTTAAATGAGTTCATATTTTTGATTTCACATCTTGTGTATAACTTTTCCTCACCTTTTGGTCTAATAGATACGTTTACATCACATCTAAATGAACCTTCTTGCATATTTGCATCAGAGATACCTAAGTATCTTACAATTGAATGAAGTTTTTTAAGATATAAAATTGCTTCTTCTGCACTTCTCATATCTGGTTCTGATACAATTTCAAGTAAGGGTGTTCCAGCTCTATTTAAATCCACATGAGAAACAGAACCTGCATGGATATTTTTCCCTGCATCATTTTCTAAATGTGCTCTTGTTACACCTATAGTTTTATGAGAACCATCAGGAAAGTCAATTGTTAGTTCTCCTAGTCCCACAACAGGTACTTCAAATTGAGAGATTTGATATCCATTTGGTAAATCTGGGTAAAAGTAATTTTTTCTGTTAAAAATAGATTTTTGGTTAATTTGAGATTTTAAAGCCGTCCCTAACATAATCGCTTTGTGTACTGCTTCTTTGTTTAAAACTGGCAATGCTCCTGGAAGTCCTAAACAAGTTGGACATACATTTGTATTTGGTTCTTCACCAAAACTTGTTGCACAAGAACAAAATAGTTTAGAATTAGTATTTAATTGTGCGTGAACTTCAAGACCTATAATAACTTCAAACATATATATTTTTCCTTTTTATCTTACTATTTTTATATCTGCAGATAGTTTTAACTTTTCAAAATAATCTTTTAAATATTTTTTTTCTCTATCTTGCATTACGATGTTAAATATTCTATCTCTTACGTTTTCAAATTCGATTGTTTCTTGATCTTCTTTTTCAACAATCAATAAAGATACAAATTGTTTGTTTGATGTAAATACTGGAGTAAATTGATTAATCTTCGTTTCATTGATAATATATCTTAACTGTGGATTTAAATTTGATTGATCTAATTCAACTCTACTTTTACTAATCCCTGGAACATTTGCCATTGGATTTTTTCTTATATTGATTAATTCTGCTTTATCTTTTGATGAATATTGAATTGCACTTACTTTTGAAGCCATTTGAAATTTACTACTGTTATTTTCATAATAGATTTTTAAATCTTCTTCTGAAGCAAGTTTTAAATTACCACGAACAAGCTTATCTGTTAATTTTTGTCTAATAATTAAATTTTTTGTTTGCTCTTCATATCTATCATAATCTTTATACTTTTGTTTGATTATCGATTTAAATGTATATAAATCCATACCATTTGAAGCAGCTAGTTTTTCTAAATAGTTATTCACATCAAATACATCAGCTGTTATGTTATTTTTTCTTACTAGTTGGCTAAATAATGCTTCGTCAATTAATTGACTAACCGCATCTTCTTTTGAAAGTTTCTTTTCATACTTTCTTTTCTCAATATCAAATAGAGTAATTGGGTCATCGTTTACAACTAATGCAATTCCATCAACCATCCCTGCAAAAGAGATTGTAATAGACATTATTAAGGTAAATATCATTTTATTCATTTTAATCCTTTATTAATAAAACGGACATTTTACCATAAGAATAGTAAAATAAATGTTTTACTTAAATCCAAACAATAAAATTAAAAATTATTTTAGTTTTAAATATTGCTTTTTGTCTCATAATTTGATATTATTTTACTTATATTAGGACGTTAAAATGAGATTGTTAATTATAATATTATACGTATTTTCAAATTACGTATTTGCACTTTCAAATACTCAATTTTTTGATAAATTGAATACTGAAGAAAAAGAATTCCTAAAAACACATCCTCAAATTATAGTATCAAACGAAAAAGATTGGGCACCTTATGATTACAATGAACAAGGAGTAGCAAAAGGTTATTCTATTGATTATTTAAAATTAATCGGATCAAAGTTGGGCGTAGAGTTTAAGTTTGAAACTGATACTTGGTCAAATCTAATAGAAAAAATTAAAGCAAAAGAAATCGATATAATTCACCCTATTTCTTATATTGAAAAAAGAAAAGAGTATATAAATTATGCTAAGAGTATTCTTGATGCAGATTTATCTATTGTAAGTACGGATATTCAGTCAGAAATAGACTCTTTAAATGATTTGAAATTTAAAACTGTTGCTGTTGTAAAAGGCTGGAGTTCAACAAAATATTTAAAAAAAAACTATCCAGAAATAATATTTAAAGAGTTTGATACTTCAAAGGAAAAACTTGAAGCTGTAGCCTTTGGAAAGGCAGATGCGGCTATTGAATATTTTATTACTGCTAATTATATTAAAAATAGATATTTACTGAATAATCTTAAAATAGTACATCGTATAGAGATAGAAGATTTAAAACGAAGTTTGCACATTGCAGTTAGAAAAGATTGGGAAATTTTAGTTCCAATTATTAATAAAGCTATTGAAAGTATTACAGAAGAAGAAATCTTATTATTAAACAGAAAATGGATGAATGTAAAAGATGATATTGTTGTTCTAACTGAACAAGAAAAAGACTTTTTAAAAAAGATTCCTTATATATTAACTCGTGTGGCAAAGGATTATTATCCTTTTTCTTTTACTGAAGATAGTAAGGAAAAAGGTTATGTAATAGACTATACAAATCTTATTGCTAAAAAATTAGGAATAGAAGTACGTTATGTAAAAAATCAAACTTGGAAAGAATCAATACAAGATTTAAAAGATACAAGAATTGATATTTTACCTATGATGAAAAAAACACCTGAAAGGGAAATGTATGCTATATTTAGTACCCCTCTTTTAGAAACCTATATAGGTATAGCAACATTAGAAAAGAATATAAAAAAAGCTTCTTTAGAAACTTTATCAGGTAAAAAAGTAGGTATTTTAGGAGGCTATTGGTTTGTAGATAATCTAAAAAAACACTATCCTAAAATAAAAAGAGTGATTTATAAAAGCAATTTAGAGGCATTGGTTGGTTTAAAAGCAGGAGAGATTGATGCTGTTGTTTCAACAGAACCTGTAATGCAATATCTAATAAAAAGAAATTTCTTTTCGGAAATAAAAACCAAACCTATATTAAATAATGTTTATTTACCTAAAACAATTGGTCGATATGCCATAAGAAAAGATTGGCCTTTAATGGAATCTATCTTACGAAAAACAATGGCTACGATAAAAGAAAAAGATATTTTGGCATTAAAAGAGAAGTGGTTTGGTAAAAGAACTAATTTCTCTAACCCTTTGGGATTAAAATTTAATAATGATGAATTAATGTACATGAAAAACAAAAAAGTTATAAAAATGTGTGTTGATCCCAATTGGATGCCATATGAACAAATCAAAAATAATAAACATATAGGTATGTCTTCTGATTATTTTGATATTTTTAGAAAAGTTATTCCTATTCCTGTTAAGTTGGTTAATACTGATAACTGGACGCAAACTCTTTCTTATGTAAAACAGAGAAAATGTGATTTGATTTCTTTAGCAATTCCTACTCCTATGAGATTAAAATACTTGGATTTTTCAAAAAGTTATATTGATGTACCTTTAGTAATGGCTACAGATCTTATGAAGCCTTTTGTTACGAGTTTCACAGATGTTTTAAATTATAAAATAGGTGTTGTAAAAGGGTATGCATATTATGAAATTTTAAAAAATAAATATCCTAAGCTAAATCTTGTAGAAGTTGAAAATGTAGATGATGGTATGAATAAGGTTATTTCTGGTGAGATTTATGGTTTTGTAGATTCCTTAGCCGTTGTAGGTTATAGTGTACAGAAGAATTATCTTGGAAGTGTAAAAATTGCAGGAGAGGTAGATGAAAATCTAGAACTTGGTGTTGCTGTACGAAATGATGAACCATTACTAAAAAGTATTTTTGACAAAATAATATCTGAATTAAAACCAAGTGATCACCGTAGTATCTTAAACAAATGGGTTTCTGTAACTTATGATAAATCTTTTGATTCTTCGTTAGCATGGAAAATTGCAATTGCAATTTCGATTATTTTAGGTTTCTTTTTCTATAGACAAAATATGTTAAAGAAACAAAACAATATGTTATTAAATTCTCAGAAAATATTACAAGAAGCAAATGAAGAGTTTGAACATTTGATTAATTCTACAATAGAAGCAATTTTTGTATGGAAAGATGACAAATGTATTAATGCAAATTCAGAAGCTGTGAAACTTTTTGGTTATAAGGATAAATCTGATTTATTAGAATTATCTGCACTTGACATAGTGGACCCGTTATTTCATGAAGAAGTAAAAGAGAAAAGAGAAAAAAAGTTAACTTCTGCTTATGAAATAAATGCTATAAAAATGGATGGTACTGTTTTCCCTGTTTTAGTAAAAGGATACAATTTTATTCTTAGAAATAGTGAAGTTAGAGTTTCTGCTTTTATTGATTTATCAGATATAAAACATAAAGAAAGATTATTGACAGAACATACAAAAATGGTTGCATTAGGTGAGATGTTAGGAAATATAGCCCATCAATGGAGACAACCTCTATCTGTTATTTCTACTGCGGCAAGTGGTATTCAAATACAAAAAGATATGGGGATGCTAAATGATAATATGTTTAATGAAACAATGGATTCAATTGTTTTAAATACTAATTATTTATCTAATACAATTAATGATTTTACAAATTTTATAAAAGATAATAAAACTAAAAAAGATTTTGATTTAAAAGAACATATCAAAAAAGATTTGACTATTTTAAATTCAATGATAAAAACTGAACATATTAATGTTGTTACAAATATTGAAGAAGATATTATTATAAATAATTTTGAAAATGAGTTTTCTCAAGCAATTATAAATATAATTTCTAATTCTAAAGATGCATTTGTTGAGCGTAATATAGAAAATAGACTTATTCTTATAGATGGAAAGAAAGAAAATAATACTGTTTTATTAACTATTAAAGACAATGCAAATGGGATATCTAAAGATATCCTTGATAAAGTTTTTGAACCTTACTTTACAACTAAACATAAATCTCAAGGAACAGGTGTAGGTTTATATATGACTAATAAAATCATTGTAGAGAGTATGAAAGGAACAATTGATGTTTCTAATGATAACTATACTTATGAAGGAGTTCTTTATAAAGGAGCCATGTTTAGGCTCACTTTATAATTATTGTTTTGGTGTTGTACACTCATCAATAAGATAGAAGATTGAATTATAATCTAATTCGGCTTGTTCACTTAATCCTATTTCACAAGTTTTTGATGTTGAGAATGCATATTTAGCATCTTTAACATCATCTTTTAAAAATCTAAGTGCAGAGTTATTTAATTCTGGGAAATTAAATCCTCTATCCCCTGCAAAACCACAACATTTTACATTGTCAGGAACAATAACATTTGTTGAACACATTTTTGCTAATTCAATGAATTTCTCATGTAATCCCATTTTTCTTGAACTACATGTTGAGTGAATAGCAATTGGTTCATCAATTGGATTAAAGTCAAACTCTTGCGTAAAATGTTCTAATGCAAATTCTATAGGTTCATAGATTTTTAATTTATCAGAGAAACCTTCTAGCATTTTTTTAGTACATGGACTCGTGTCACAAAGTATTGGATATTCTCCAAAGTTACTAACTTCTTGAAGTGCATGTTCCAATTCATCAGATTTTTGTTTAGCTTGTTTATTAAAACCTTTTGAACTAAATGGCATACCACAACATAAATTTCCTAAGTCATTAGGGAATAAGATTTGAAAACCTGCTTTTTTAAGTAATTTAACTGTTAAATCAAATAACTCTTCATCAACTGTTGTTTTAGAGCTTCTACCCATACTTCTATTAATACAAGAAGGGAAATAAACAACTTTTTTACTTGTTAACTGTTGTTCAAAATCTAAATTGATTTTTGCAGGTTTTGGTAAATATGGACTCCATTTTGGAATACTACCATTTGTCCAATCTCTTAAAGTTTCCGTAATAGAACCCATACTTGGTGTTCCAAAAACTGCATGTGTTATGTTTGCAGAGCTAAGACCAAACTTCATCCCTTTTAAAGTTGTAGAGAAGTTATTTGCAATTGTATTAGCTATTTTATCAGCACTAGAACTTATTTGTTCTGCTCTTAGGTGTTTAGTTAAACTTCCTGTATCGATTTTAACTGGACAAGCTGTTGAACATAAAGAACATGTAGCACAAGTTTCTATTCCATCATATTGATATAAATCTCTATACTCTTTTGCTTCATCTTTTTCTCCAATTGATTCAAGTCTTGATATTTCTCTATTGATTACAATTCTTTGTCTAGGAGTTAATGTTATGTCATTTGATGGACATGTAGGTTCACAGAATCCACATTCGATACATTTATCAACTATTTCATTTGTTGCTGGCATACCTTTTAAGTTTTTAAGGTGAGCTTCTGCATCATCATTTATAATAACACCTGGGTTTAAAAGCTCTTTTGGATCAAAAAGGTCTTTTATTCTTTTCATCATTTCATATGCAGTTTTACCCCATTCTACTTCAATGAATGCAGCCATATTTCTACCTGTACCATGCTCTGCTTTTAAGCTACCTTGGTACTTAACTGCAACTGAAGTTACAACATCATTCATAAATGCATCATATCTTTTTACTTCTGATTCAATTGCAAAATCTTGTGTAAATACAAAGTGGAAGTTACCCTCTAATGCATGACCAAAAATTAATGCTTCATCATAACCATGCTTTTTAAATAAGTCTTGAAGTTCTAAAGTGGCTTCTGCAAGTACTTCAATTGGGTATGCAACATCCTCAATGATTACAGTTGTACCTGTTTCTCTAACTGCACCAACTGCTGGGAATAGACCTTTTCTAATTTTCCAGTAAAGTGTGTATTCTGCTACATCTTTTGTAAAGTAAATATCTCTTACTACAACAAATTCAGCAAGCAATTCTTCTAACTCTTTAATTTGAACGTCTAAAGCTTCTTTATTTACAGCTCTTGTCTCAATTAAAAGTGCAGTTACTTCATTATCAAAATCTTTAATAAATTCAGGCATTGCTGGATCGTTTTCTATACTTCTTAATCCTGCTCTATCCATTAGCTCTACTGCATCTACAGTAATATTATTTGCTTCTCTTGCTAATTTTATTTTTGTAACAGCATTGCAGGCTTCTTTTACATTTTTAAAGTAAATAAGCGCAGACGCTTTATCTTTTAAATCTTCTACTGTTTGGTATGTTATTTCTTCAATAAAAGCTAAAGTTCCCTCTGAACCAATTATTAAGTGTTGTAAAATTTCAAATTCATCTTCAAAATCTATAAGTGCATTTAGTGAATAACCACATGTATTTTTGATTTTGAATTTCTTTTCAATTTTTGCTCTTAATTCTTCATTGCTAACTGTATCTGTTGCAATTTGTTTTAAATCTTTTAAGAAGTTTCCATGAGTCTTTCTAAATTCTGCTTTACTATTTTCACATCCAGTATCTAGTCTTGCTCCATCTTGAAAAATCAATTTCATAGATTTAAGAGTTTTATAAGAGTTTTGGGCAATACCACAACACATTCCTGATGCATTGTTTGCTGCAATTCCACCAATCATAGCTGCATTTATTGAAGCTGGATCTGGACCAATTTTTTTAGAAAATGGAGCTAAAATATTGTTTGCTTCTTGTCCTGTAATTGCAGGCTGTAAAGAGATTAACTTTTTATCTTCTGATAATCTAAAGTCTCTAAAGTTTCTTGAAGTAACAACTAATATAGAATCTGTAATTGCTTGTCCAGATAGAGAAGTTCCTGCTGCTCTAAATGTAACGCTTAATTCCATGTTATTTGCAAGCTCTAAAATTGAAGCTACTTGTTCTGGAGTATCTGTCTTAATAACTATTTTTGGAATTAGTCTATAAAAAGATGCATCAGTACCGTATGCTAATGTGTGTAATTTATCTGTAAAGATATTTTTTTCATTTATTGTTTGAGAAATTTTGTCGTAAAATTCTTGATATTTTGTTTCTAACATTTAAAATCCTTTGTATTCTTTATTATATAATGATTTGTAAATGATTTCTATTATTCAAGCCTTGGGACAGTGTATATTCTTTGTTGAGGATCGTAAATAAAAGAGTACATTTTATCTTGTTGTTTGAATATTATATTAATAATAAGCTTCAAAAATTTAGACATAATGTACTCCTATATAATTCTATCTATCAGATACCATTCCGAAGAATTCTGGATAGAATGCTACAATTGCAAGCACGATGACTTGTATCGCAATGAATGGTAAAACCCCTTTATAAATCTGGGAAGTCCTAACACTTGATGGGGCACACCCTTTTAAGTAGAAGAGACTAAATCCAAATGGTGGGGTTAAGAACGATGTTTGTAAATTCATAGCAATTAAAATTGCAAACCAAACTGGATTAATTCCTAAAGCATCAGCTACTGGTAATAAAATTGGAACAATAATATATGAAATTTCAATAAAATCAATAAAGAAACCTAATACTAAAATTGCCAACATTGTAAAGATTATAAATCCCCATTTCCCATCACCTGGTAAGCTAAGCATTGCATGTTCAACTAATTCTTCTCCACCTGTATATGAGAATACCATTGAGAATGCTGTTGCACCAATTAAGATACCAAATACCATAGATGTGATTTTAACAGATTCTAATGCGGCTGTTCTAACCATATCTAACTCAAAAGTTCTATACATTAATGCAAGACCAATTGCTCCAATACAACCAACTGCAGCTGATTCTGTAGGTGTTGCAACACCAGCAAAAATTGAACCAAGTACTAATATAATAAGCGTTAATGATGGAATAATATCAACTAATGCTTTTAGTACTTGTTTCTTTTTAGTTCCACGACTTGGATCAGAAGGAATAGCTGGTGCCATATCTTTAAAGAAATAAGCCATAACTAAAATATATAAAATATATGCTGCAACTAATGCAAGTCCTGGCCCAACTGCTGATTTAAAAAGGTCACCAACTGGAACTTGAAATACATCCCCTAAAATAATTAATACAATTGAAGGAGGGATAATTTGCCCTAATGTTCCAGAAGCACAAATTGTACCTGTTGCTAATTCTGTATTATATTTGTATTTTAACATTACAGGAAGGGATATTACACCCATTGCAACAACTGATGCTCCAACAACTCCTGTTGATGCTGCTAGTAATGTACCAACAAGTACAGTTGAGATAGCAACTCCACCTCTAATTTCTCCAAATAAGAATCCCATAGATTCTAATAGTTTTTCTGCAAGACCAGTTTTTTGTAAAACAATTCCCATAAAAATAAACATTGGAATTGCCATTAAAATTGTATTTTGTTGAATGGCATAGATTCTAAAAGGCATATAGTCAAACATTGCTATACCTTCCATAATTCCTTCAATTAAAGTACCATCTGCACCTATTTCTACAATCCCTGCAATTATTCCGAAGAATACTGATACTGCAGCAAATGTAAATGCAACAGGAAATCCAATTAACAACATAAACAATGCTGTAAAAAACATAATTATACCAATCATTTTGAATCTCCTTTCTCATCACCTTTTTCATCAATATCTACTATGTGATGCTTATGCTCTTCTAATTCTTGTTTTAAATTTTCAATTTCACCTTTTAGATTATATTCTTCTAATCCGTGTAATCCTTTATATGTATTTAGATTTTTAAGAAAAAATCCAATTGTTGTAATAATCAATAAAAAGAAAGATAAAGGAATTAAAGCCTTTACTATCCATCTATAATGCAATCCTCCTGGATCACCACTTTGTTCCATTGATTGATATGCTTCTACTGCATTATCAATTGAACTAATTCCAACTAAAAAAGCAATTGGTAAAATAAATAGAATTGCACCAACCATGTTAATCATAGCTTTTTTTCTTGGAGTTAATCTATCATAAATTAAGTCAACTCTTACGTGCCCATCTTCTTTTAAAGTATAAGCAACACCTAATAATATTATTACAGAGAATAGGTGCCATTCCATCTCTTGCATTGCAATTGAACCTGATTTAAAAAAGTATCTCATGACAACATCGTAAAATACATTTATAATCATTAGAACCATTGCCATAGCAGTTATAAGTCCAATAAAGTCTGCAAACTTATTGAAGCCTCGTTCTAGTTTTAACAACATAAAAATCCTTTGGGTATGTTAAAAAATAAGTCAGATAAATATATTTAGTTTTATTATATTTATGTTACCTATCATCATTAGTTATTATATAAGTAGTCCCCTTAAAAAGGGGACTATAATTAGATATCTTATAAGTTATCTTTTAAGTATAGGTAGTCTGACATTTTAGTCCACTCTCTAGCTTTCTTTTGGAAAGCAGCTTGAGAATCTAATACCTCTTTTAAGAATGGTTGACCTTTAGTTTTTTCAACTAATAAGTCTGCATTCGCTTTTTTCATAGCATCCATAACTTCTTTAGGGAAAGTTTTGATTTTAATATTTGGATAATCTGACTCAATTTTTGACCAAGCATCAGCTGACATTGCGTAGTTTTGTACATACATATCATATGCAGAAACTCTCATAGCTGTAACTAAGATTTGTTGTAAATCTTTTGGTAATTTATTGAATTTTCTTTCATTTACTAGGAATTGTAATTCAGTTCCTGGCTCATGCCATCCTGTAAAGTAGTAAGGAGCAATTTTGTGGAATCCCATGTTAATGTCCATACCAGGCCCAACCCATTCTAATGCGTCAATAGTTCCTCTTTCTAGTGATGTATATAATTCACCAGAAGCAATGTTAGTAACTGTTAATCCTAATTTTGCCATAACTTCACCAGCAAATCCAGGGATTCTCATTTTAAGACCTTTTAAGTCATCAACAGTTTTAATATCTTTTCTGAACCATCCACCCATTTGGTTACCAGTGTTTCCACCAGGATATGATAATACTTTATGTTTTTTATATGCTTTTTTCATTAAGTCCATACCACCACCGTAGTAGAACCAAGAGTATTGCTCAACAGCTGTCATACCAAATGGCATAGTTGTAAATGGTAAAGTATTAATATCTTTACCTTTCCAGTAATAAGATGCAGAGTGACCCATGTCATACTGACCACCTTTTACCATATCTAAAATACCTAAAGCAGCTTTATGTTTATTTGAAGCATCTACTCTAATTAGTAATCTTCCATTTGACATCTCTTTTACAAGTTTTGCCATATTTTTTGGTGCATCAATAAATGGTGACAGTGTTGGTCCCCAAGTTGTTGCTAATTTCCATTTGTAAACTTTGTCTTTTGCCATTGCAGCAGTTCCAAGTCCTGCAACTAAAGCAGTAGCTACAAGTAGCTTTGTCGTTTTACCGAACATATTCATGTGATCTCCTTTGTTTTGTCTCAATTCAAATTGTAACCGCACTAAATGAAAAAGGTATGATATTTTTGTCATATTAAGAAAAAAATCGCTATATAATATAGTGTTTTGAGCATATGTTCATTAAAAATAAGGATTTGTCTAAAAATGCTATTTTAATGCTATTTTAGTACTAGAATTACTATTTTTAGTCAGTTTTGAATATATAACCAGTATCAACTACTGTTTGAATATAATCTTCTTTTACAACTTTTCTTAGTCTTCTTATAAGACTTCTTATTGATTCTATTGATGCAAAAGAGCCTTCCCATACATAGTTTTCTATTGCTTCATATGATAAGACTTGATTTTTCTTTGTTAAAAAAAGATTCATAAGCAATCTCTCTTTTTTTGTGAGTCTTTGTATCTCTCCATTAATTGTAATAGTAGAAGATTTATAATCAAAAGTAGAGTTTTTATCAAATTGTATAATTTCGTCTTTTATTTGACAAAGTCTTTCTACTTTTATTTCTAGCTCATCAATAAAGAAAGGTTTTTTTAGATAATCGTTACAACCAAAGTCATATGATTCTTTTATAATATCAAGTTCAACTGTAGCACTTATTATAATTACAGGAACTTCATCATAGTATTCTCTAATTTTTTTTAATATTTTTATTCCATCTATATTTGGTACGTTTATATCTAAGATAAAACAAGAAAATCCTTCAGTAATGTTATCTAAAGCATCTCTTCCATCAATATAGTTAAAAACCTTATATCCCTTAAGTTCTAAACGTTTTTTAATAGTAGTATTTAATTTCTTATTATCTTCAAGAAGTAGTATTTTCATTTGAAAAACCTTTATTATGAGGAAGTTTTAATGTAAATATAACATTATTATCTTTATTTTGTGCACTTATAATTCCATCCATCTTATCTTCAATAATCACTTTTGCCATATAAAGCCCAAAACCTGTACCATCTTTTTTTGTAGTAAAGTATGGTTCAAATATTTTATCAATAATATTGCTATCAATATTACCACCATCATCAATAATCTCCACAACTGTGTATGATGGCCTTTTTCTAATATTAATTGTTAAATTGAATTTTTCATCAGATTTTTTTTCTACAATTTTATTCTTTGCATTGTTAATAAGGTTTAATAATACTTGTTTGAACTCATTTTCGTATCCATATATTAACAATTCTTCTTCGTGTGTATCATAGTTAATACTCATATTGATGTTAGAATAAAAAATTTGTTTTTCTATAATCTCAAATATATCTTCAAAAGACTTTCTAATAGAGAAAAGTTTTTTCTTTGTAGATGGTTTTAAAAAGTTTCTAAAGTCACTTAATGTTTGTGACATATATTTTATTTGAACCATCGAATCATTTACAAAATCTTTTACATCAATGTCTTTTAATTCATTTAAGAGAAAAGAGGTCTGAATATCCTGTACATGAGCAGACAATTCAACTAATGGTTCATTCCATTGGTGTGCAATTGCAGCAACCATATCACCCATTTCTGCTAGTTTACCTTGTTGAATTAAAAATTGTTTTTGTTGTATTCGTTCAGTAATATCATCCATGATACATACAATTCCACCTATTGAACTATCATTATTTAGATAAACTGCTTTATTGATAATTATATGTTTCATATGATTATTGGATAAGTGAAGAGTAACTTCTGAAGTATTAGTACCTAAGCTTTTTAGTAATTCTTTATCTACTTCTTCATTTCTTTTTGCAATATCAGGAGCAAAAAAGTCATGAGCTGTTTTTCCTATAACATCTTTTTTTCTAATATTTAATAGGTTCGAAAATGCTTTATTACATCCTAAAAACTTACCTTCTTTATTTTTATAATAAATTGGATTAGGCAGAGTATCTAATAGTACTTTATCAAACTTGATTCTATTTTGTAAATCTTTTTCTACAATTTTTCTTCTTTGGATATTGGCTTTCATTGAAAAGACCATTATTGTTAAAACAAGAATTATTGTTATAGTTATAACTACTAATTTTGTATATTTTCTAAAAAATCCATGGGGTTCGTTTATAAGTTCATAATCTTCTAAATGTTTATCCACATCTATATTAAATCTATTTAACTCTTCATAATCAAAAAGATATTTATTTGGAGATTTTTCTAAAATGGGGATATCTTTTATTTTTTTTCCATTAAAAATTTTAAGAGCCATGTCTGAAACTGCGTTACCTTGTGCTGTGGCAGAAGTTAAGAGCCCTCCAACAATTCCAAAATCAAGATAAAAATCCCATAGCCCATAGATTGGTACGACACTTGTTTTTCTAATTTCTTCTAAACTCTGCTTATAAGTGAAATATTTTCCAGTTTTATCTTTAAAAAGAAGTACAAAAAGAATAACAGTATCATCATCTAGTTGGGAAACTTTTTTTTGTAAATTTTTTATTTCAATATCATCCACATACTCTATTTCTACTTTTTGGGAATATTTTTCAATTATTGGACGTAAATCTCTTTTTATTGCATAACCTGTTTTGGATCTATCATTTACAATTACAAGTTTTTTCAATGTTGGATGGAGTTTTAAAATTAACTCAAAATTTTTCTCTAAGTCTACTTGTTCTACAACTCCACTCATATATTTAGTCATGTAATTTTCGTCAAGTTGTGCTTTGTCAAAATTATTAATTCCCGTAAATAATACAGGAAGCCCTTTGAACAAATATTCATGATATCTAATTGCAAAATCAAAGGCATTATTATCACTTGCTATGATTAAATCAAAATTTCTTCGTGAAAGTTGTTCTTTATAGAGTTCTGCTAGTTTATCAAGATAGATTGGACCTACAATTCTTTTTGTATCCATATACAATGTTGTAAGTTCTATATCACTATGAGGCCCAAATTTTTCTTCAATTGCTTTTGAAATATCATCACTCCATTTATAACCTTTATGGTATGAATGAAGTAATAATACCTCTTTATTTGCAGCATATAAAAAATTTAATAGCAGTAAAAAAAAGATGAATAATTTTTTTACTGCAAGCAAGATTCCTCTTTGTTGTATCATTTAGACCCTTATTAGGTTAAATTATATCATTATTCAACAAAAATAATATACCCCGACTTAGGTCCATGTGCACCAATAACTAAAGACTGTTCAATATCAGCAGTTTTTGATGGTCCACTTACAAATACACCATAAGTTGATTTTTCAAATGATATTAAGTCATAAGCTTCATGCATATTATTTAATAATGAGTTTTTATTTACAACTAATACAATATTTTGTGCAATAAAATATAAGCTTCTATGTCTATTCTCCTTATTTTTTAACCATACTGCGCCATTTTCTGCAACTGCAAATTCGCCTTTTACAACTGCTAAGTCTATATCCTTTAAATTATGTGGATCATCTTCTTTATTTGAATCAAAATTTCCTAATCCACAAATATCAACATTTGTTGAGATAACTTTTTCATCAGGATAAATTTCTTTTATAGTTTTATCTAATTCTTCTTTTTTGATGATTAATGCTTTTCCTCCTACACTTTCTAGCATAGTTGTGAATTTTTCAAATCTATCTTCAAAGGTTAATCCAAAGTTTGAATAGTCTGGAAGAGGAGTATTTTTTACAACATTATTAGTTCTTATATTTTGAAGTATCTGTTCTTTGCTAGTCATCTTTTAATCCTTCTTTATATAAATCTTTAAAACTTTTTTCTGGCATATTTGGTAAATCTCTTTGTTTCCCCCAGACATTAAATTTATTATAAATCATTCCTTTTGGAAGTTTTGGAACAATTTTCCTTGCAACTTTTCCAACAAAATTAAATAATGCAGGTTTTGTCATTAGCCAAACAGCTGCTTGCATACCTAATCTTTTTTGATTTGAGATAATATTCTTTTCTCTTAAATCTTGTCTATGGGTATAAAGTTGTGAATCTAAATCAATTTTTACTGGACATACATTTGTACAAGAACCACAAAGAGTACAAGCAAATGATAAAGTTTTATGTTTTTTAGGTGCTCTAAAAGTAGATAATGTTGAACCAATTGGCCCTGGGATTACATACTCATAAGAATGACCACCTGATCTTCTGTATATTGGACAAGTATTCATACAAGCTCCACATCTAATACAATTTAAAGCTTTTTTATAAGATTCTGATTGTAAAAATGGAGTTCTTTTATTATCTACAATTACAATATGCATTTGTCCACCTTCAATAGGTCCATGAAAGTGTGATGTATACGAAGTTATAGGTTGTCCTGTTGCACTACGTGCTAAAAGTCTTGTAAACACAGATAAATCTTCTAATCTTGGAATAATTTTCTCAATTCCCATAGAAGCTATATGTAAAGGAGGAACGGAAGCTCCCATATCTGCATTTCCTTCATTTGTACAAACTACAACTCCACCAGTTTCTGCAATTGCAAAGTTTACACCCGTTAATCCAGCTTGTGCAGTTAAGAAGTCTTCTCTTAAAGAAGCTCTTGCAGCTCGTGTAAGATAAGTAGGATCATCATTTCCTTTTTGAGTTCCCAAATGCTCATGGAAAGTATCAGATACATCTGATTTTTTAAGATGTATAGCTGGAAGTACGATATGTGAGGGTGGCTCGTCTCTTAATTGAACGATTCTTTCTCCTAAGTCTGTATCAACAACTTGAATTCCTCTACTTTCTAAGTATGGATTTAAGTGACACTCTTCTGTAAGCATAGATTTTGACTTTACAAGTTTTGTCACCTTATTTGCACTTAAAAGTTTATGTACAATCTCATTATGTTCTTGGGCATCTTTTGCCCAATGTACAGTTATCCCTCTTTTAGTTGCATTTTCTTCGAATTCTAGTAAATATGTATCTAGATTACTCATGGTATGAGTTTTAATTTGATCTGCATATTCTCTTAGTTGTTCCCATTCAGGAATACTTTTTGAAGCTTTATCTCTTTTCTCTCTAACAAACCATAGTGCCTTATCATGCCAGTGCATTCTTTCATCATTAGCTACGAATTTTGCAGCATTTTCAGGGTGTTTAATACTCATCTTACACCTCCCCAGCTAAAATTTCTGTGATATGCATAACTTTTAAAGGTTTTCCATCTCTATTGATTATCCCTTCCATATGCATTAAACATGACATGTCTGCACCTGTCATAACTTCAGCTTGTGCTTCTATATGGTCTTTAATTCTGTCTTTTCCCATTGCTACAGAAATTGCCTCTTCTGTAACACAGAATGTTCCCCCAAAACCACAACACTCATCATCTCTTTTTAAATCAACAATTTCAATATCTTTTATAAGTCCTAAAAGATTTTTTAGTTTATTTAATGGTGGTACATTTAATTCACTAGGACTGCCTAATCCTAATGATCTATGTCCATGACATGAGTTATGTACTCCAACTTTATGTGGAAATGATACATCTAGTTTTTCTACTTTTATTACATCATGTAGAAATTCACATACTTCATATATTGAAGCTTTTACTTTATTGTAATCTTTATCATCTTCATCAAAAAATGGTTCATAATGATCTTTAACCATAGTTACACAAGAACCTGTAGGAGCGACAATATAATCGTATTTTTTAAATGTTTCAACAAAATTTATTGCTAGTGCTTTCATATCTTTTGAACATCCAGAATTTGCCATTGGTTGTCCACAACATGTTTGCTCAAGTGGATAATCAACATCTAAATCTAAGTTTTTTAGAAGTTTTAGAGTTGCTACACAACTCTTTGGGTATAGTTCATTCATAAAACAGGGAATAAATAATCCAACTTTCATTTTCTCTCCTAGTCTACCATATGGTATTTTTTTCATTTCTTTTCGTCTTATATTCATTCTAATATTATTATATAAGAACAATATGATAATTTTTAATTAATTGTTATCTATTTTTAACATTTTTTATATCTATTTTTAATATAATAAAGCAAAAATGCAAAAAAAGACAACTCAAAACAGACATACTCAAATAGCAAACTACACAATGAACTATATATATAATTATATAGATACAGATATCAATATTGATCATCTAGCAAGTAAGTTTGAAATAAGCCGAGTATATTTTCAAAAACTATTTAAAGAACAAATAGGCAAAAATATATATGAAGCTATTAAAGATATTAGGTTATATAAAGCTTCTAATTTATTACTTACTAATAAATCATCTACAATTAAGCAAATTGCCAATATGTGTGGGTACTCTTCTCAACCTTCTTTTATAAGGGCATTCAAATTAAGATTTAATCAAACCCCAAAAGAGTGGAGAGATGGAGGTCATAAAAAGTATTCTAATAATATCTTAAAAAATATCGATATTGATTTTAATAAAATTGAGAATTTTTTACAAATTGAACCAAAAATTGTAAAACTAGATTCAATGAAAATTTATTATCTAAGAAATAAAGGATATAGTAAAGAAACATTAAAAAAGACATGGCAAAAAATTCAGGCTTGGATTTTTACTAATAATATAACAAAATATAAAGAATTAGCTTTCTATCATGATAATCCTGTAATTACACCTGCAAATGATTGTGTCTACGTCGCAGCAGTTTTCGTTGATGAAGAAGTAGATTTATCAAATACAAATCTACCTTACTTTAAAATTGCTGGTGGTTTATATGCTTCTTTTGAAATTAATGGAAAACACGGAGACATCTTAAGGTTTTTGCAATGGGTATATCACGATTGGCTTCCAAAAAGTGGCTTTGAAACTACAACAAATCCTGCACATACAGTATTAAATCAAAACCATTACACTCATCCAAGTGGAGAGTTTCAAGCAACTTTATATCTTCCAATACAATATATTTAATAATTGAAGAGTAATTTATTTTTCTAAAAAGATAGTAGAGTCATTTGGTAGGTAATTTTCTGAGATGGTTACTTTTTTTGTTAGTTTTTTACAAAAACCGTAGATGATTTCAGTACTTAAATTATGTACACTATGGTTTGTTAAAAAGTTAAATATAAAACCTTTACTAGAGGCATAAAAACAGTTTTCTATTGCTTCTAAGAAATCAATTTGAGTTAATATATTTAATGCTCCACTACATATGAGATAATCAGCTTTTGGCATTTCATCTTTTAAGATATCACATTTGATAAAAACATTTTTATCAAATTTTTTTGATGTGATATCAATAATAAATCTTTCACAATCAATTCCTAAATATATATTAGGAAAAAGATTTTCTTTTTTTAAGTAAGTAAGATATGCCCCATATCCACACCCCACATCAATTAAAGAAGAGTTTTCTAAATCATTTTTAATAAAATTTGTTAATATTTCAAACCTTTTATTTTGAGTAAATTCTGAATCCCAATGAACACCTTGGGCTGTTGCTCCATGCTCCTTATACGAATCTTTATAAAACTTATAGTTATCTATTTTTTTCATATGCTACTTTAATTGTTCAATTACTACGCCATTATCTTCTATAAACTTTGATACAACATCAGAATTTGTATGTTCATAAGCTTTATCAAATACAATTCTAGTAATACCTGCTGCTATAAGGTTTTTTGAACATTCACTACAAGGCTCTAATGTAACAAAAATTGTTCCACCTTCTATACTTATACCTTTTCTTGCTGCCCAGATAATTGCATTCATTTCTGCATGAATTTCATATGTTTTTGACCAATCATGATGATCTTTTGTATATTCTCCATTCCAATGGGAACTACAATTAGTATAACCTGCTGGTGTTCCATTGTATCCTGTTGAAAGAATTCTTCCATCTTTTACAATAACTGCTCCCACTTGTTTTGATACACATTTTGATGCACTTGCAATTTCATGTGCAATATTGATAAAATTTCTGTCACTTATCATAGTAATCCCTAGTATTTATTTCTTTTAATTTCAATTAATTACATAAAAGTTGCAAAAAAATAAAATTTCATATTTTTTCATATTTTTATTGATTTTACTCAAATTTTTAGTAGTTTTTAGTTAAAAACTATAAATTTAAGATGTTTTATTAATTTTAATAAAAGATTTTATAACAATATTTATGGTATTATTTCCAAAATTTGATTATAAAAGGTTGAACATGGATTTTAAAGAGATAAAAGAATTAATAAGAGTATTTGATAAAAGTGAATTAAATAAATTAAAAGTAAAAGATGGAGATTTTGAAATTTCTATGCAAACTGGATTTGAAGGTGGTACTGTTGTATCTACTGCCACTCCTGTTGCTGCGCCTGTAGCAGCACCTGCTGTTGCTGCACCAGTCGCTGTAGCACCTGCTTCAGTTGAGACTTCAGCTCCTGTAAGTGGAGATACAATTAACTCTCCAATGGTAGGTACTTATTATGCTTCACCATCTCCTGAATCTCCTGCATTTGTAAAAGCTGGTGATACTGTTAAGAAGGGACAAACTTTATGTATCTTAGAAGCAATGAAAATTATGAATGAAGTTGAAGCTGACTTTGATTGTAAAATTGTAAAAGTTTTAGTTGAGGATGGTAACCCTGTAGAATATGATATGCCACTTTTCGTTGTAGAAAAACAATAAGACATAACTATGGCTGAAATTAAAAAAATACTAATTGCTAATAGGGGTGAAATAGTTCAAAGAGCTGTTCGAACTATTAGAGAAATGGGTAAAAAATCTGTTGCTGTATATTCTGCTGGGGATAAAAATGCATCATATTTAAAGCATGCTGATGAAGCAGTTTGTATTGGAGATGTTAAATCGATTGATTCGTATTTAAATATCCCTGCAATTATTACTGCTGCTGAAATGACTGGTTGTGATGCAATTTTCCCAGGATATGGTTTTCTTTCTGAAAATCAAGATTTCGTAGAAATTTGTAGACTTCACAATATTAAGTTTATTGGTCCATCTGTTGAAGTAATGGATAAAATGGCTGATAAATCAAAAGCAAAAGATGAAATGATTAAAGCTGGTGTTCCAGTTGTTCCTGGTTCTGATGGTGCTGTTCATTCATTAGAAGAAGGAAGAAAAGTAGCTCTAGAAATAGGTTATCCTATTATGGCTAAAGCATCTGCTGGTGGTGGTGGAAGAGGAATGAGGCTTATAAATGATGAGTCTGATTTTGACCAACTATTTATGGCTGCATCTTCTGAAGCATTAGCTGCATTTGGTGATGGAACTATGTACCTTGAAAGATTTATCAATAATCCAAGACATATTGAAGTTCAAGTTATTGGTGATTCTCATGGAAATGCAATCCATATTGGTGAAAGAGATTGTTCTTTACAAAGAAGACATCAAAAAGTTATTGAAGAATCTCCTGCGATTTTATTAAATGATGAAACAAGAGCTCATTTACATGCTGTAGCAGTAAAAGCAACTAAATATTTAGAGTATGAAGGTGCTGGAACTTTTGAATTTTTAGCAGATGATAAACAAAATATCTACTTTATGGAAATGAATACAAGACTTCAAGTTGAACATCCAGTTTCAGAAATGGTATCAGGACTTGATATTGTTGAATGGATGATTAAAGTAGCTGAAGGTGATGAATTACCACCTCAAGAAAAAATTAAATTCAGAGGTCATGCTATTGAAGTTAGAATCACAGCTGAAGACCCTAGTTCATTTTTACCTTGTCCTGGACGGGTAAAACAATGGATGGTTCCTGGTGGAAGAAATGTAAGAGTTGATTCTCATGTTTATGCCGGATATGATGTGCCTCCATATTATGACTCAATGATTGGAAAACTAATTGTTTGGGGAAGAGATAGAGAAAAAGCTATAAATATTATGAAAAGAGCTCTTAATGAATTTGAAGTAGAAGGAATTAAAACTACAATTCCTTTCCATCAAAAAATGATGGAAAACAAAGATTTTATTTCAAACAACTACGATACAAAATACTTAGAAGGTTACAAAAGCCTTGATCAATTATAAAAAGGGTAGGCAGAAGCCTACTTTTTTTATAAAAGCTTAAATTTATATTAATTTAGATATAATCCGCGAAATCATACACATTTATATACTATATTTACTTTGAGTTTCGAATTTCAAAGCCTGCTTTATTAATGTAAGCAACCAGTTTTTTAACTAAAATTTATTTAGAATCAGAAGTTATAACCGTGTATTTTTTAAATCTTAATATACCGCGATGGTATAAATACACGTAAAGAGCAACTTGTTGCTCCCCTTAAGGTTACCTTTTTAAATATGTTTTAAAAAGGATACCTTCGAGTTTGTTTCTTTAAGTGGAATTTATTTCACTGTTAAAAGAAATTGAAAATATAGTCCCTTTGTAAGGTAACCTAAAAAAATGTAAATTTTTTCAGGAACCTTTTTATGGGACATTTAAAAAGGTAACAAATGACTTTTAAAGACTTTAATTTTAAAGCAAATTTACAAAAATCGATCGATGATGCAGGTTTTAAAGAACCAAGTCCTATCCAAAAAGATGCTATTCCTGTAGTTTTACAAGGTAAAGATATTGTTGGTCAAGCACAAACAGGAACTGGTAAAACAGCAGCATTTGGACTTCCTATTATTAATATGATGAAAGGAAACAAAGGTGTTGAAGCTGTAGTTATTGTTCCAACAAGAGAACTTGCTATGCAAGTATCTGACGAATTATTTAGATTTGGTAAAAACTGTGGTGTACATACAGCAACTGTTTATGGTGGGCAATCATATAATATGCAGTTAAGAAATATTGATAGGTCATCAATTATTGTTGCAACACCAGGAAGATTAATTGACCTTTTAAAAGGTAAGAAAATTAATATTAGTCCTTCATATGTTGTTTTAGATGAAGCGGATGAGATGTTAGATATGGGATTTTTAGATGATATTAAAGAAATCTTTACATATATTCCAAAAGAGAGACAAACATTACTTTTCTCAGCAACTATGCCACAAGCAATTAAAAAACTTGCTCAAAATATTTTAGTAGAACCTGAATTTATTACAATAACTAAATCAGAAGTTACTAACTCAAAAATTACTCAATCATTTTACGTAGTAGACGAATATGAGAGAGATGATGCGCTAATTAGATTATACGATTTTAAAAATCCTGAAAAATCTATCATTTTCTGTAGAACAAAAAAAGAAGTTGATAGATTATCTACTTATTTAGTATCTCAAGGTCATAGTGCAAAAGGTCTTCATGGTGATATGGAGCAAAGACAAAGAGAAGAAGTAATTAAATCATTTAAAAAAGGTACATTAGAAGTTCTTATTGCAACTGATGTTGCGGCACGTGGACTTGATGTAAATGATGTATCTCACGTATTTAATTATCACTTACCTTTTGATTCAGAGTCTTATGTACATAGAATTGGAAGAACTGGACGTGCAGGAAAAGAAGGTGTTGCAGTTTCAATTGTAACTCCACATGAATTTAGAATGATTCAAAAAATTCAAAAAACAACTGGTGGAAAATTAGAAGCAAAAGTTGTTCCAAATATTAACTCTGTAAAAGAGAAAAAAACAAATACATTAAAATCAAAAATTGGTAATCAAAAAGTTTATGATTCTGGAATTGATTTAGTAGAATCTTTAAAAGAAGATTTTGATTTATCAACTATTGCTCATAAATTAGCATCAATTTTAACAAACGCTACTTATGTAAAAGGTAGCAATTATATTGGTAAGTCAGAAACAGATATTGAAAGATTATTTGAAAGATTAAAAAATGATTCTGGCGGAGATAGAGATTCAAGAGGTCGAGGTCGTGGCCGAGGTGGATATAGAGGCGGAAACAGAAATGGTGGTCGAGGTGGAAACAGAGGCGGTAGATCTGGTGGAAGTCGTGATGGAAACAGAGGTGGTAGATCTGGTAATCGAAACGGTAACAGAGATAATAGAAGAGGTTAATCCCTCTTCGTCATCTACTATTTGTAGTGTTTTTTTAAAGCTTTCTTAGCTTTTTTATATGCTGCTTTTGTGTCTCTTCCAAATCCTCTAAAGGCACCATCTTTATTAAAAAACTCAACAATTTTTAAATTCCCTTTTTTTATATGTAGAACTCTAAAAACATCAAACTCTTTTTTTATTTTGGCAATCTTTGGAAAATCATCAGTAGTTAAAATATGAATACTCATTTTTACTCCTTTTATATATTTTCTCTATAATTTATAGGTATTCTATAGAAAAAAAATAAAAATGTCAAGAAAGTTTTTAAATTAATCAAATTTTTTATGAAAAATTTTACAAATTTGTAAATTTACAGAGAATATAATATAGAGAATTTAAATAATTTAACTATTTTAGTAATAAATAGTTTAAGCTTACTTAAAGGTTTTGTAAATAAAAACCCAATATAATCCTACGAAATTTAGATTACAAATCGGTTACAAAAAAGGGATATTTTGGATATAAATACGATTGACACAATTGATAAGGCAACTGAGAAAACACTTCCTGGTTTTGCAAAACTTTCACTTGGATTACTTTTTGTTGTATTAGTTTTTTTATGGAGCTATACTTCTCATGGAGATGTACCTAATAATACATTTCTAATTATTGGTGCAGTATTTGGTGCATATATGGCAATGAATATTGGTGCAAATGATGTTGCGAATAATGTAGGACCTGCAGTTGGTTCAAAAGCAATGACTCTTATGTGGGCAATTATTATTGCTGCAATATTTGAAGCTTTAGGTGCATTTATCGCTGGTGGAGATGTTGTAAAAACAATTAAAAAAGGAATTATTGATCCTGCTTTGATTACAAATCCTGATATATTTATTTGGGCTATGACAGCTGCTTTATTATCTGCTGCATTATGGCTTAACTTTGCTACTTCTGTTGGTGCACCTGTATCAACTACTCATTCAATTGTTGGAGGAGTTATGGGAGCAGGTATTGCTTCTGCTGGCTTTGCAATTGTAAACTGGGGAACAATGGCTAAAATTGCTGCTTCTTGGGTGATATCTCCTGTTCTTGGTGGTATTATTGCTGCTGCTTTTCTTTTCTTTATTAAAAAGAAAATCATGTTTAAAAAAGATATGGTCACATCTGCAAAAGTATTCGTTCCTGTTTTAATCTCTTTTATGACTTGGGCTTTTTCTACTTATCTTATTTTAAAAGGTATTAAGAAAATTATTAAATTAGACTTTTTTACTGCTGCTGGTATTGCTTTAATAATCGCAATAATTGCTTATATTCTTGTTAAACCTTTAGTTGCAAAAGCTGCTGATAAAATTGAAAATACAAGAGTTGGTGTAAATTCACTATTTACTATTCCTTTAATTTTTGCAGCGGCACTTCTTTCTTTTGCTCATGGTGCAAATGATGTTGCGAATGCAATTGGACCTCTTGCTGCTATTAATGATGCAGTTATGAGTTCTGAAATTTCAAAAAAAGTTGATATTCCATTTTGGGTTATGGCAGTTGGGGCTGTTGGTATTGCAGTAGGACTTGCTTTATATGGACCAAAACTTATTAAAACTGTAGGTTCTGAAATTACAGAGCTTGATCAGGTTAGAGCTTTCTCTATTGCGATGGCTGCTTCTATTACAGTAATTATTGCTTCTCAACTTGGACTTCCTGTTTCTTCAACTCATATTGCAGTTGGTGGAGTATTTGGTGTTGGATTTTTAAGAGAGTATTTAGATTCAACAGAAGCAAAATTCATTTCTGATACTAGAAAAAGATTCAAGAAAAACAAAAAAGAATTAGATGAATATGAAGATGAACTTAAAAATTTAGAATCTTTAGAAAAAAAATCAAAATCAAACTATATTAGAATTGCAGAATTATATAAAAAGATTGAAGATAAAGTTGAAAGAGTTAAACAAGAGAAAAAAGATTTTAAATCTGCTAAGAGAGTTAAATATGTAAAAAGAGATGCAGTTAAGAAAATTATTGCTGCATGGGTAATTACAGTTCCTGCGGCAGCTTGTTTATCTGCTTGTATTTTCTTTATGATTAAAGGTATTATGGCTTAAAAGCTAACCTACTATAACAATATGATAAAATTCCTTTTTTTAAAGGAATTTTCATAGAAGCTTTAATCTCCGTTGCAACAATCTATCTTTTTATTATTATTGGATTTACCTTTAAAAGAGTTTTTAAAGACCAAGTAAATGAAAAGAGTTTTGTTCTATTAAACTTATATTTTTTACAACCTATTCTTATTTTTTGGGGATTAACAAGAGCTCCTATAAATGCAGAGTTTATTACTTCCCCTTTAATTTACTTTGTTGCAATATTTATTTCTCTTTTTATAGCTTTCTTTTATGCTAAAAATGTATTTAAAGATAAAGAAGACAATTCTATATTTATGGCTTCATCATTAGTTGGAAATACGGGAAATCTTGGAATTCCTCTTGGAATTGCTCTTTTTGGTGTAGCCTCTGTTCCTTACACTTCTATTTTAAATATTGCAAATGTTTTCTTTATTTATATTTTTTCAGTCTATTTTTTTGCAGGAGATAAATTTAAATTTACTGATGCTTTAAAAGAGATATTTAAAATACCTGCTATGTGGTTCGCAATTGCTGCTCTAAGCTTTAATTACTTTGGCTTTAAGCTAGGAGATGATTTTGATAAAGTTTTCACTATGGGGGCTTATGCTTCGATTGTAATGCAACTTGTGATTTTTGGTATATTTATGTCTCAAGTAAAAGTTAAAACGGCAAATTGGAAACTATCATTAAATATTTCATTGTTTAAACATATTGTTTTACCTATAATTGGTTTATATACTATTTTATATTTTGATATTGACCCTTTTATAGGCTCTATTATATTTTTAGAACTAATAGTTCCTCTTGCTGTAAATAATGTAAACCTTGCTTCTTTATACAATTGTAAGCCAATTGATACAACTTTTTCTGTTTTAGTTAGTTCTTTTGTATTTGTAGGTTTTATTTACTTTTATATATTAATAATAAATAGATTTTTTGGAATATAGAAATGTGTGGAATTTTAGGGACAAATTTTTTATCATCTAATTTTGATGAAGCATTAAAACATCTAAATAATAGAGGTCCAGATTTTAATCATGCAGTTAAAATTGATAATAAAGAGTTTGGACATACAAGACTTGCAATTATTGATTTAGATGAAGAAGCAAATCAGCCTATGATATTTGATAATATCTTAATAGTTTTTAATGGCGAAATTTATAATTTTAAAGAACTAAATATAGAAGAAAATTTAAATTGTGTAACTGCTTCAGATACTGAGGTTATCATAAGACTTTATCAAAAATATCAAGAGAACTTTTTAAATAAATTAAATGGTATGTTCTCTTTTTGTCTTTATGATATGAAAAAAAATTTATACTTTTGTGCTAGGGATAGATATGGTAAAAAGCCATTTTTTTATTACCTTAAAGATGATAAATTCATTTTTTCAAGTTCTATTACTTCAATTATAAAAATATTAGGAACAACTCCTTCTTTAAATAAAGTAGCTTTATCCCAATATATGCAATATTTTGTCTCTTTAGGAGAAAATACTTTTTATAAAGATATAGAGGCTTTGGAAGCTTCAACTTATTTTATTTTAAAAGGTAATGAATTAAAAAAGAAAAAGTTTTATAAGATAAATACTTATAAAAAGATAAAAGATGAAGAGACTGCTTTAGAAGGTATTGAAGATATTCTTATTAAAAGTGTAGATAGTAGGCTTATTGGCGATGTAGAAGTTGGAAGTTTGCTTAGTGGAGGGATTGATAGTTCTTTAATCTCTGCTCTTTATTCAAAAGTTAGTGGAAAAAAAATAAATACTTTTTCTGTAGGATATGATGAATATAAAAACTATTGTGAGCTTGATTTTGCGCAAATTACAGCAAAATATATAAATTCTAATCATAATCCTGTAACAATAGGAAAAAAAGATTTTATAGAGTATTTTGAGGATACTTTAACTGCTTTAGAACAACCCCATGCTGATAGTGCAGCAATTCCTTTAAATATTTTAACAAAAAAGATTCACAAAAGTGGAATAAAAACTGTTTTAAGTGGAGAAGGAAGTGATGAACTTTTTCTAGGCTATGATAATTATGCTAAGTTTTTGGGTTATTATGATTTTGAAAAAACTTTATCAAGTGGACAAAATGATTTTCTAAATTCTATTATAAGTGCTTTACAAAATAATACAAAAGAGAGTGAATATCTAAGACGAATAGTAAAAAAACAGACTTTATATAACTCTTTTGGAGAAGTTTATTCTGATATTCAGAAGAAAAAACTATTTAAAAAAGTTCCTACTTTTAAAAGTGAAAAGCCCAAAAAAGATCCTGTAGATTGGATGAGTTATATTGATTTAAAAATATGGTTAGGAGAAGCTTTATTAAGTAAGGTTGATAGAGTTTCTATGCATAACTCTTTAGAGGTTAGAACACCATTTTTAGATTTTAATTTAGTTGATTATGTTTTTTCAATTGATTCAAAAGTAAAAGTTGGAAATACAAACAAATATCTTCTTAAAAAAGTCGCATCAAAATATATTCCTGAAACAATAATAAATAGAACAAAAAAAGGCTTTAATAGCCCTTTTAATGAATGGATTCATGAAGAATACAAAGATTCTATTTTAAATACTATTTTAAAAGTAAATAGTGAAACGAATCTATTTAATGAAGAGTATTTAAAACAGATTTATACTTTATCAAAGAGTAGAAAATTTAAACAGCATTTATGGTCTGTTTTTATATTTTCAAAATGGTATGAAAAGAACTATCTCTAATTAATCATATATAGTGAAAATGCAAATACACCAGGAACTATAGAGAAAAAGAAAAGTATAAATGCATAAAATAAAATAGCAAATATCGTAACCCAACTATGATAACCACCTAGCTTTGCTAAATCCTTTTTAACTTCCTCAATATCTCTTGTTTCATAACCAGCTTTTTCTAAATCATCACATAACTTAATAGTATAAAAATAAAATCCTGATATTCCAGAAGCAATTGCTAATATTATCCCTCCAAAAGGTATTGCATTTGATAATATACTTAATACAAAAAATATTGCAGCAACTAAATACATTTTTCTATAAAGAAAGAAAGCCCAACCTCCAAAAAATGCCCACCATGACCAAGTAGCATTGAATAAAGCCTTCCCATTTACTAAGTTTGCATCTACTCTTGGATAATAAATATTTACTTTATTCTCTTTTTGTAAGTGTGCTGATAATAGATCTCTTAATTTATAGTAATCAAATTTTTCCATATTAACCCTTCGTTTATTCATTGTATTATAATCTATTTTAATAATTTGTCAATTACATATTTATAAATAAGATGTTAAAATACACAAGTATAAATTGTTTTAAAGATTATCAAAGTCAAAAAAGATATCATTCAAAAAACTCTAAAAAGGAATAGGATGAATTTATTAATCCCAGTAGATTGTAATAAAAGACATGAAGCACTTTTAACTACTCTTGATAGCTCAAATGATTGGGCTTTTGTTGAATTAGAAGAGGGACAAATTTCTAATTGTACTTTTTATAAAGATAGAAATGATATTGATTGTTGGGTTGAAACAGTTGTTGTTATAAATGAACAGGAATATGTTTGGCAATTTATTGAAGAAAATATCATGGTACTTGTAGCTCCTACTCAAAGAAGTATTGATGAAGTTGTTGAAGCTTATTTATTTAGAGAACTTCATGATTTAAATGTTTAGTTATTCTTTTATTTAGACCGTGTAACTCAGTTGGTAGAGTGCTTCGTTGACATCGAAGTTGTCGTTGGTTCAAGTCCAATCATGGTCACCACTTTCAAATAAAAATCACATAAAAGGGAAAAGATGAAATTTTTATTAAAACTTACGTTATTAGCCTCGCTAATATTATCTTCTTCATTTGCAGCACAAAAAGTTTATAAACTAAAAATGGCTACAACATGGGGACCTACTGCCTCTCCACTTATTGATTCGGCAAAAAATATGGCAATGCTTGCAGAAACAATGTCAAATGGTCAAATCAAGATTAGAGTTGATGCAGCTAATAAACATAAGGCACCACTTGGTATTTTAGATATGGTTAAAGGTGGACAGTATGATATGGGTCATTCTGCTTCATATTATTGGAAAGGGAAAGATATTGCAACTTTACCTTTTACTTCTATGCCATTTGGAATGACTGCTCCTGAGCAGTATGCTTGGTTTTATCAAGGTGGTGGATTAGAATTAATGCAAAAAGTTTACTCTAAACATGGACTTATGTCATTTCCTGGCGGAAGCACTGGTGTTCAAATGGGTGGATGGTTTAGAAATGAAATTAAAACTTTAGATGACTTAAAAGGTCTTAAGATGAGAATCCCTGGATTTGCTGGTGAAATTATGGCAAAACTTGGTGTTCAAGTAACTAATATGGCTCCTGGTGAATTATATACTGCTTTAGATAGAAATACTATTGATGCTTTAGAATGGGTTGGCCCTTCAATGGATATTAATATGGGATTCCATAAAATAGCACCTTTTTATTATACAGGTTGGCATGAACCAGCTTCTGAAATGCAATTTTTAATTAGTAAAAAAACTTTTGATAAACTACCAAAACATTTACAAGAGATTATGATTGTTTCTATGAGAATTGCAGCATATGACATGTATACACAAAATTATGATATGAATGCAAATGCATGGGATAAAATGAGTTCTGAATATCCAAATATTCAAGTTAAAACATTTCCAAAAGAGATTATGAATGCTATGAAAAAGGCTAATTCTGAACTTAGAACGGAATTATCTGCAAAGTCTCCTGAATTAAGAGAAGTTTTAAATCATCAAGATGCTTATATGAAAAAAGTTAGAGAATGGACAAGAATGTCAGATTTTTTATATTTAAAAGATAATTTAAAATAAGGTTTTCTCTTTTTGAGAAAACCTAAAATCCATTTGGATTAAAGCCTCCAGATGGATTGAACCCTGTATCAAATCCACTATCAAAACCTGAATCAAACCCTTGATTAAATTGTGCAAAACTTTTATCTTCAAATCCTGCTTGTACTGATTTCATTCTTAAATTCATAATATCTGTCTTAGGATCTATAAATTGTGGACAAACTAGAGTACAATTTCCACATAGGGTACAATCCCATACGCCATTATCTTGTATAGAATTGATTATATCAAGTGTATTAGCTTCTTTCTTATCATTAACATATCTTAGAGCTCTAGTTAGTGCATATGGTCCTAAAAACTCTTTATTTACTTCATATACTGGACAAGAACTAAAACAGTTCTGACATAAAATACAATTACTCTGTACATCAATTAATTTTACATCTTTTGATGTGACTTTTTCATTGCTTTGTTTTTTTAAATAGGTTTTACTATTTTTTAAAAATTTTTCTTCGTGGGATAAATCGACAACTAAGTCTCTTAGTACTTTTGAGTTATTAATTGCTTCAATTAAATCATTTTCATTTAATTGTGTTTTGCAGGCTAATTTTTCTACTCCATTTACTTTTATTGCACAACTTCCACAAACACCTGTTCTACAGCCACATCTATATGTAAGAGTATTATCTTGTTGTGTTTTTATTTCTATTAGCGAATCTAGTATTGTTTCATTATGAGTTACTTTAAATTCTTCTGTTTTTTGATGAGGATTTTTCTCTAAATCAAATCTTTTAATTTTAATTTTCATTGTATTTCCTCAAGTTTTATATGTATTGAGTCATTTTCTAGAAAAAGTATGCTGTTTTTATCATAGTTTTCTAGTTCATCTTTAAAATCAATTCTAAAGTGAGCTCCTCTACTCTCTTGTCTATTTAAAGCACTGATTAAAATAGTATGGGCTAGTTCTATCATATTTTTGTATTCAATTAAATCTGTTAGATTTTTATTAAATATTTTGCTTTTATCGTTTAGCCCTATTAAATTTAATTCTTTTTTCCATTCTAATATTTTTTCTAAAGAATTTTTCATACTTTTTTCTTCTCTAAAAAGTCCAACATTTTTAAATAATAGTTTTCCTAGCTCTTTTTTTCTTTTATAAAAGTCTATTTCTGAATCTTTTGTAAATATACCTTCGATATAGTTTTTATCAATTAAGAATTGTTCTGAATCTGTATTTTCTATTATCTTTACTTTTTTAGCTTTTTTTGCAGCATTTTCCCCTGCTATTTTTCCAAAAGTTACTATTTCTAATAAAGAGTTTCCTCCTAATCTATTTGCTCCATGAATGCCACTTTGACTACATTCTCCACAGGCATATAAATTCTCTATAGAACTTTTTGCTTCAATATCAGTGATTATTCCACCCATACTATAATGAGCTGATGGATTTATTGGAATTAAATCTTTTTCCATCTTTAATTGCATGAATTCTTGTACAAGTCTTCTTTCTTGTGGCATTGCTTCATTTATTTTATCAAGTCCTAAATGTCTTAAGTCAAGGTAGACTTTTTCCCCTTCTTCATATTTTTTATAAATAGCACGTGCAACTTCATCTCTTGGTTTTAATTCATCAATAAATCTATTCCCTTGATTATCAACTAAATATCCACCTTCTCCTCTAGCACTTTCGCTTATTAGTATATTTTTGTTTTCTAGTGCGGTTGGGTGAAATTGCATAAATTCCATATTTGATATTTTTGCTCCTGCATTTAATGCACTTGCTATGCCATCTCCTGTTGATGAATAAGAGTTTGTTGTAAATCCATAATATAATCCTGCGTATCCACCTGTCGCTAAGATTATGGTTTTAGCTTTTATTTGTTTTACTTGACTTGTTTCTATATCAAGAGCAGTTATACCTATTGCTTTGTTGTTTTCTATAATTAAGTTAAGAAGCTGATATTCATTATAAAATTCGATATTTTCTTTTAAACATTGGTCATAAAGAGTGTGCAAAATTTTAAGACCTGTATAATCTGAACTATAACATGTTCTCTTAGCTTTAGTTCCTCCAAATTTTCTTTGTGAGATATTATCTTTAATATTTTTACTAAATGGAACGCCAATTGAATCTAACCAGCTTATTGTATTTTCTGAATTACTACAGAAGTAGTTTATATATTCTTTATTTCCTAGTTTATGTGATGCTTTATAGGTATCTTCTATATATTTTTGTATAGAATCGTTTTCAGTCTCTTTTAAAACTGCATTTATTCCACCTTGAGCTTGACAAGTTTGGGAGTGGGTTGGATATGTTTTTGAAACAACAAGGACTTTTGCTCCTTCTTTTTTTGCATTTAATGCAGCTGTTAATCCAGCACCACCGGAACCTATTATTAATACATCAATCATTTTATTCCCAAAATTCTTTTAATGCTTCCTTTGAAGTATCTTCTTCAGATTTTTTATCTTCTTCTAAAGTTTCTAAATCTAATTCATCTATTTGCGCTAAGGCTGTTTCAAAATCATCTTCATCTAAATTTGTATCTTCTATATTTTCATCTTGCTTGGGAATTGGATTATTTACAACTTCTTTTGGTGACGTATTTGTTTTTTTATTAGGTTGTTTACCTAACATTTCTTTTAATGCCATATATTCACTCATGATTTCTTCATACTGTGCAAAACCTAGAAGCATGAAGCTAGGCTTCCCATCTCTTAAAATGATAGCTTTTTCTATATCATCTTTTTGAAGCTTATCAAATACCATTTTACTCTTTCTTATAAGCTCTGTTGAGGAAAACATCTCTTCAGATGTATATTGTAGTGGATTCATATTTACTCCTATACGTATTATAGTATGTATTATAATATGATTTTAATATGTTTGTCAATAGCTAAATATTTTTAATGCAATTTTATATTTATAAAATATAATAGAATACTATATGATATAAATTTAGCTCTATATGTACTGTTAAATAGGCTTTATTAAATTATATATCTTAAATATAAACCATATGTAAATATGTTTAATATTATGTATTAAAATTTAAAAAATAAATTTATTTATATTTAGTATCTAAATTATAATTTATCTATCGACTATAATATATTATCATTTATAAGACATATTTTAATACTCTTTTTAATTTGTATTTAAAAAAGAATTTTCTGTCTATTTTTTTATTTATGTATTCAAATGAAATTTATTTATAAATATATTTCATTACTTTTTATTTTCAAATAATAATTTGTTTATATAGATGTATTAAATTACTATTATAAATATTAAGATTTTTAAATCTATTACTTTTTAGTATAACTAGAAAACTATTAAATGCCTTCATCTTAGGGATTCGTTTCAAGTTATAATAAAAATT
The DNA here is from genome assembly GCF_001895145.1 of Arcobacter sp. LA11. NCBI lineage: Bacteria > Pseudomonadati > Campylobacterota > Epsilonproteobacteria > Campylobacterales > Arcobacteraceae > Arcobacter > Arcobacter sp. LA11. The sequence continues at coordinate 145,215 of NZ_BDIR01000001.1, forward strand.
AGTATTTAATTATGTATTTAGTCGAGCTTTTTATTTCATGTTTTATTTGAATATTAATATACTATTTTTTTGTTTTATTATATTAATTGATATGTTTACTATCTACAAGTTTTACAATCATCTTTACATATTTTAATATGTAAAGATAATAAAGTATTAAAAAACAGTATTTATTTGTTTTTTGTTGTAAATATTTGTTCGGCCCATTCAGTAATTGGACCTCTTAATACTTTTTGTAATTTTATCGCAAAGCTATTTACTAACTCACTTTTTTCTTTTGTAGATTTTAGTAATGTTGTTAATGAGTTTGTATGTTTATTTACATAGAAGTTATCTATTTGTTTATTACTTCCAAGGATTACGACTTTACATGTATTATCAATTCTAGATAGAACCATTTGCATTGTTTTATTTGACATATTTTGGGCTTCATCAATTATAACAAATGCATTTGAAAGTGTTCTTCCTCTCATCTCTCCTACCCACATAGTTTCTATTCCGAAATTTTGAATCATTTGTTCAATTCTTTGAGTAACTTCTTGATCATCAAGTTCTGAGATATTTTCAACATTCTTTTTATTAGCTCTTTTTTTCTTATATTCACTTCTAATTATATATTCTAAACTATCCATTAGTGGATGATTATATATTTTGAACTTTTCTTCAAATCCTGGTAAATATCCTACATCTTCACCTTTATCTAGGGATTCAATAGAATTTCTAATATATATGATTTTTTGAAAGCTTTTTTGTTTTACCAGTTTTAATGCACCACTTAAGGCTAGTAAAGTCTTTCCTGAACCAGCCTTAGCTTCTATTATTAGTACATTAAAAAAGTGAGATAAAATTGCATTTGAGAAGAATAGCTGTTCTTTATTTAAAGGAACAATTACTTGATTTCTAATCTCTCCTTCATCTAAGACGTAGATTCTCTCATTTTGTATTGAGGCAAGTATTACTTGATCTGAACTTTTAACTTTAAAACAATAACAATAGTTATAGGGTTTATATTCTTTATCATAGTCTGTAATTAAAGCATTTTCTAAAAACTCTATTTGTTCAAATTTAACTTCTATTGTTTTAATAAATTCATAGTTGAATTCATCTTTATCTGAACCTATAAGAGAATCTGTTTTTAAATCAAGCGATACGGCTCTTGTTCTAGCCATAATATCCAATGAAAGAAAAGTAGTTTCACTTTCATAATACTCTTTTGCAAAACTTGCTATTTCAAGAATTTTTCTATCGTTTATAATATTTGTTGCAATGTTTTTAGTATTTATTTTATATTCTTCTTTTGAGATTACATCAATTATTGCATTTTGAGTTCCAAATAATTCTAATCTAATAACTTTTGCATCTTGCTCTTTTTTAGAGTTTAATATATTTGAGTTTTCAAAAATCCTTGCAAATTCTCTTGCTTGAAAATTTATTTCGTCAAATCCACTCTTTTTTGTATCTATTTCATCTAAAACAGTTTCAGGAAGAACTATAAGGTTTTTGGACTCATCACTTAGTTTAAAAATATTTGTTGCATCTTCTAATAAGATGTTTGTATCTAGCACGTATGTTTTTTCAAATGTCATTTGGCATCTTTTTGTTTTTGGTTTAGTACTTTATATATTATATATGCACCTACTACTAAAGTAATAAGTGTAAAAGCTATAGAAAATGTTTTTGTAATTACATAACCTACGATTAAAAGTGATAATACTGTAGGTACTTCATTATAAGCTCTAAAGAAGTTTCCACTTTTTGGATATTTCTCTTCTTCAAGTCTTTTTCTAAAATATTCTAATGAAAATGAATAAACCATTAATAAAACTACAAAAAATATTTTTGCATGCATCCACCCATCACCTTGTAATAAATCAGGTCTTAGTATTAACATTAATATTCCACTTAGAACAGTAGCTATTTTTGCAGGGAATCCAATAACTCTATACATTTTATCTTCTTGTATTTTAACAACTTCAACAAATTCTTTTTTATTTTTATGCTCTGTATGATAAACAAAAAGTCTTGGTTGGTAAAATAGCATTGCCATCCATGACATCATAGCCATTATGTGAAAAATTAGTATCCATGTATAATACTCTAAGAGAAAATCCATTATTGTCCTTTTATTTTTTTAACCCATTCACTTAAGGTCTTTTCATATCCTATATTAAGAGTTGAATAAAGATTTAAATCTTCTTTTAAATACTCTTGTTCTACCCAACCACCAAAATCATGTGGGTATTTGTACCCTACGTGTTGATTATCAATATGTTTAGGTATATCTAAAATTTTACCATTTTTAACTTCACTTAGTGCTTTATTGATTGCCATATAGGAACTATTAGATTTAGGACTTGAGGCTAAATATATTGCACATTGTCCTAAAAGTATTCTACTTTCGGGATATCCAATTTTTGATGTTGCTGTCATTGTACTTACTGCTAAGTTCAATGCATTTGGATTTGCATTACCTATATCTTCACTAGCAAAAATTACAAGACGTCTAGTTATAAACTCTACAGATTCTCCACCATTTATTAATCTTGCTAAATAATATAATGCAGCATCAATATCAGAACCTCTTAAAGATTTTATCATTGCACTTGCTAAGTCATAGTGTGAATCTGAAGAACTTACTCCATCGCCAATTACATTTGCTCTTAATTCTTTTAATAATTCTATTGATATAGTATTATCGATTTTAGATGCGAAATTAAGTAGATTTAGCATTGCCCTTGCATCTCCACTACTTGAGATGATTAAATACTCTCTGGCCTCTGTACTTAACTTTATTTCACTATTATTTGTTGCTGTATCTATAATAGTAGAAAGTTCATCTTTTGTAAGTGGCAAAAACTCATAAAGAAAAGATCTTGATCTAATTGCATTTGTAAGGGTGAAAAATGGATTTTCTGTGCTAGCACCAATAATTATTGCATCGTAGTTTTCCATTATTGGTAATAAAACTTCTTGTTGGTTCTTTGATAACCTATGTACTTCATCAATAAATATTAAAGGTTTAATTAAAGCATTTTTATATCGTTCGAATACTTTACGTAAATCTTCAACTTTAATAGATGTTGCATTAAAGTAATAATAGTCTGTGTTTATCTGATTTGCAATGATTTTTGCAAGTGTTGTTTTTCCAGTTCCTGGTTTCCCATAAAAAAAGAGATGTGGAATCTCCTTTTTTTGAATAAGTTTATATAGAGCTTTATCTTCACCTATTATATGTGACTGCCCTATAAAGTTAGTTAATGTTTTTGGTCTTAATTGATTTGATAAATCAGTCATCATCTCTGTAGTTATTGTTGCTTTTGTAAATTTCTGTATTGTTTACAAAGTGTCTTAAATCTCTATATTCATCTCTTGTTAAATATCTACTTTTACCTGTTGGCAAATTATTAAGTGATATCCCACCAAATTCAAATCTTTTTAAATCCATCACTTCTAATCCAAAGTGTCCAAAGAATCTTCTTAATTCTCTATTTTTACCTTCTGAAATTCCAACTTTAATTTTTGAAAAATTATCGCCATTTGTTAAAATTTGATATGCAATAAAAGGTTCAAATGACATAGATTTGATTTTAGATTTTTCATGAGCTCCACTTGTAGCATCTTCTAGTTCCAAACCATTTTGCATTGCTTCTTCAACTTTAGGATGGATTTTACCATCTACTTTTATTTTGTACACTCTTTCTAAATTTGAGTGCATAAGTTTATTTGCTACATCAACAGAATCTGTTAGTAATACTAGTCCTTCACTTGCATAGTCAAGTCTTCCTATTGGCATAAAGTGTTTAAACTTACTATCTAATGAATCAAAAATTACTTTACGACCTTGTGGGTCATGTTTTGTTACTAGTTCACCTTTTGGTTTATTATAGATGATTACTGTATACATTCTATTTTTGTCTTCTTTGATAATTCTTTTACCAATTTTTACTTCATCTGTTTCACTTACTTTTGTTGCTAAGTTTGTAACAACTTTTCCATTTATATAAACTTTACCCTCTTCTATAATTTTATCTGCTTCTCTTCTTGAGTAATTACTGTTATGTGAAATAAATTTATTAAGTCTAATTGGTTCTGACTGTTCTTCTAAGTTTTCTTTATTTGTATTTTGCTTCATTATTTTATACCTGCTTCAATTAAATCGTGAATATGAATTACTCCGACAAGTTTGTTTTTTTCATCTACAACAACTAATAGTTGTATTTTATAATCTTCAATTATTTTTAATGCATCACTTGCTAATAGATTTCTATTATTTATTGTTCTAGGATTTTTAGTCGCAATTGACTCTACTTCGCAATCAATTGAAAAATTAGAGTTCATCAATGCTCTTCTTAAATCTCCATCACTTAAAACTGATGTAAGTGTACCATTTTCATCTGTAATTAATACATTTCCTAATCTACCTTCACTCATAACTACAATTGCATCTTTTAGTTTTGTTTCACGTGAAACAATAGGTAGATTTTCTTTTTTTAATAAATCATCAACTTTTATAAAGAGTTTTTTACCAAGACTTCCTCCTGGATGAAATGATGCAAAATCTTCTTTTTGAAAATCTCTTTTTTTCATTAAGCAAACTGCTAGTGCATCTCCCATTGCCATTGTTAGTGTTGTTGATGATGTTGGTGCAGTGTCTAAGGGACAGGCTTCTTTTGTAACTGAGATATTTATAAAGAAATCAGAATATTTTCCAAGAGTTGAATTTTCATCTTTTGCCATAGCAATAAGAGGAATATCAAATCTTTTTAGATGAGGGAGAAGTTGAATTAACTCTTCACTCTCTCCACTGTATGAAATTCCAAGAACAACATCATCTTTACCAATCATACCTAAATCACCATGCATAGCTTCAGTAGGATGAAGGAAGAAAGATGAAGTTCCAGTACTTGCTAAAGTTGCTGCAATTTTTGCACCAACAAGTCCAGATTTACCAACACCTGTGATAATAAGTTTACCTTTACAAGAGATGATTAAATCAACTGCTTTTTCTAAATCAAATGATGAAATATTTTTAGCAGCTAATTTTAATTCGTTTGCCTCTGTATCTAAGACTTCTTTAGCAATTTCATTGAAGTTCATTTATCTTCCTTATTGAACAAAAAGTGTTGGTACAATCATTGGATATTTTTTATATTTTCTAATACAATGTTTTCTAACAACTTTTCTAATTTCATCTTCTAATACTCTGTTGTTTTTAAAGATACCCTCTTTTGCATTTTGTAAGAAAGTAACTAATAAATCTTCAATTTCTTTTGAAAATGCTTTATCTAATTTATCAGGTACAAGTCCAAAAGACGATACTCTTGGTCTTTGATCCATTTTTCTATCATCAGAGTTTACTTGTGCAACTATCATCACAACACCTTCATTTGCCATAGTTTGTCTATCCATAACTATATCATCTGAGATTTTGTTGTTTAATTGGTTATCAATATAAACTTTTCCAGTTTTAACTGTTTTTACTTTTTTAAGATACTTAGGCGTAACTTCAATTTGCTCTCCATCACTCATGATGTATGTATTTCTTTCTAATACACCACAATCAATACCAGTTTTAGCATGTCTTACTGCATGATTGTATTCTCCATGAATTGGCATAAAGAATTTAGGTTTAACAAGTCTTAACATTAATTTTTGTTCTTCTTGTGCAGCATGTCCAGATACGTGAATTTCACTAAAGTCTTGATACGCAACCTTTGCACCAGCTTTTAATAAGTGGTTAATTATTCCAGATACACTTGCTTCATTTCCAGGAATTGCTTTTGCCGAAAGAATGATTTGATCACCTGGCTTAATTTTAATGTGTCTATGCTCATGAATTGACATTCTATAAAGTGCAGACATTGATTCCCCTTGAGAACCAGTTGTAATAATCAGAACTTCTTTATCTTGATATTTATTTACTTCATGTGCATCAATAAATTGATCTTTTGGAAATTTTATATATCCTAGGCTCATTGCTAAATCTAAGTTTTTCTCCATTGATCTACCAATAACACATACTTTTCTTCCATATTTGATACCATGTTCAATTGCTTGTGCAACTCTATGAATATTTGAAGAGAATGTTGACATAATAACTCTTCCTTTTGCAGTAGAGAATATTCTATCAAAAGTAGGACCTACAGTTTTTTCAGATTTAGTAAAACCTGGAGAGTGTGAGTTTGTTGAATCAGACATTAATAGTAAAACACCCTCTTCTCCGTAATGTGCAAATCTATGTAAATCTGTTGGGAATCCATCAATTGGAGTATGGTCAATTTTAAAATCACCAGTGTGAATGATCGTTCCAGCATCTGTTTTAATAGCTAAAGATGAAGCATCAATAATAGAGTGTGTAATATGAATCCATTCTACTTCAAAGTCCCCTATTTTGATTGGAACTCTTTTTTCTACAGGTCTAAATAAATTTCTATGTTGTTTTATTTTGTGTTCATCAAATTTAGAACCAATCATTTCTAATGGTAATGAAGTTCCGTAAATTGGAAATTGTAATTCTTTAAATAAATAAGGCATTGCACCAATATGATCTTCATGACCATGTGTAATAACTACTGCTTCAATTTTATCTTTAATTTGTCTAAGATATGTAAAATCTGGAATTAAGATATCTACACCATGCATATCTTCGTCTGGGAAACTCATCCCAACATCAACTACAATGGCACTTTTTTCAGTTTCAATAACCATCATATTTCCACCAATCTCACCTAATCCTCCAAGTGGAGTAATTCTAACTTTTGAATTAGTAGATAAGTTTAATTTGTGATGAGGGTTTAATCTATCTTTATGAGATTTTTCATTAACAATATGAGCTTTCTTTAAATCATTTATCCATGTAGAGTTTGTTTTACTATTATGTGCTCTTGCCCTACTGTTATTTGGTTTTCTTTTTTTGTTATAAGGTTTCTTCTCTCCAGCTGGTTTACCTTGGTTAGGTTTATTATTTGCAGGAGCTTGTGTATTCTTATTTTCAGTTGTATTTGGAGTCTTTTGTGACTCTGTCTTTTTCTCTTGAGGCTTTTTAGCTTCGTTGTTTTCCATATTTTACCTTTGTATACATTTGGCTATACAAAGATGCGCTAACTTCATGAGGTCGAAGAGTCTCTTTTAAATTAAGTTCATTATAGATATTAGATAAAGTTTCTTTATCAATTAAGGATGACATATTTTTTGAAAGTTTTTTTCTTGGTTGAGAAAAACAAACTTTTAAAAATTTATTAAAATCCTTATCTAATGCTACATTAGTATCTTTTGATACGTATAATATCGAAGACATAACTTTTGGTGGAGGATCAAAAGATTCTGGCGGTACGTCAAATAGTATCCGTGATTCTTTTGATATCAATTCAGTAATTACTCCAAGTGAAGAGTACTCTTTATCCCCTACCTTAGCAGAGAATTTTTGAGCCACTTCTTTTTGAATCATTACTATAATGTTCTCACAATTAATATCTTCAAATGCTCTTAATATAATATTTGTTGCAATATAATACGGCAGATTTGCTATCAAATCGTATTTGCTGTCGTGCAAAGTACCCTTATTATCCCAAGCTTCTAAAACATCTGTGTGGATAAGTTTAAAACGCTCGTTTTCTATTTCTGTTGCAAATTTTGACTCTAATATACTGATTAGATCAGTATCGACTTCATATGCAGTCGTATCTTTGTATTTGACTAAATTTTGTGTCAAATCACCTAAGCCAGGCCCAATTTCCACAATATGATTTTTATTGTTGGGCATCGATTGGATGATTCTTGTTAAAATACTGCTGTCTTTTAAGAAATTTTGTCCAAATTTCTTCTTCGCTTTTATATTGTTTTCCATAAGAGCAAAGAGTATATCTGCTTTTAACTTACAATTAGATAACATATCTGCTTAATTAAACGCAATAAGGATATATATTGAGTAGTTTTGCAAAAAGAATTATTCCATGTCTTGATGTTAAAGATGGTCGAGTTGTTAAGGGTGTAAATTTTGTTGGTCTTCGTGATGCAGGTAATCCAGTAGAGGTTGCTAAAAGATACAATAACGAAGGTGCTGATGAGATTACATTTCTAGATATTACAGCAAGCCATGAAAATAGGGATACTATAGTTGACATTGTTAAAGATGTTGCAAAAGAAGTTTTTATTCCACTTACTGTTGGTGGAGGAATTAGAAAACTTGAAGATATTTATAAATTACTAAATGTAGGATGCGATAAAGTATCAGTAAATTCTTCAGCTGTAGTAAATCCAGACTTTATTGACGAAGGTGCAAAAAGATTTGGTAGTCAATGTATAGTTGTGGCAATTGATGTTAAAAAAGTTGAAGATGGTTCATATCATGTTTTTGTAAAAGGTGGTAGGGAAGATACTGGACTAGACGCAGTAGAATGGGCCAAAGAAGTATACAATAGAGGAGCAGGAGAAATTCTTTTAACTTCTATGGATACAGATGGCGCTAAAACTGGATTCGAACTTAATATTACTGAAAAAATTTCATCAATTATTGATATTCCAGTTATTGCAAGTGGTGGAGCAGGGACTATGGAGCATATGAAAGAAGCCTTCGAACATGGTGCTAGTGCTGCATTGGCAGCTTCAATTTTCCATTTTAAAGAGATTGATATTATGGAATTAAAACATTACCTAAAAGATAATAATATACCTGTAAGGATATAAAATGAAATTTTTAAAGCTATTTTTACTTATACCAATTTTTGCTTTTTCATTTGAAGTAGAATTCAATAAAAAGTTTTCTCATGAACTTCCACATGATACTTTGACAACATATTTAATTATAACAATTCAAGATGATACAGAACTTATAGTAGGAGAAAGACTTGAAGTTTTCAACAAGAAGATTAAGAGTTATGATAAAGTAGAAAGAAAATTAGGAACATTTAATATAAGACCTAAATATAAGTACTCTAGTAATACTCCAAAGATAGTTGGTTATCTTGGAGAATTAAGATATAAAGTAAACTCTCGTAAAGCTAGATTTATGGATGAGTTCATTTCTGAGATAACAAAATTAAAGAAAAATAGAGATACTACTGTTGCAGTAAATAACCTTTCATGGACAGTAAGAGAAGATACATATAATGTAACTTTAGATCTTTTAAGACTTGAAGCAATAACTTGGGGACAAAGATATGCAAATACTTTATCTTCTGATATTGATAAAGATTGTAAAGTAAAAAAAATCAATATAAATACTACAAATCAAACTATGAATATGAGAGAAAAAGCAATTTATGCAAGTGCTTCGATTTCAAACAAATCGATACCTGTACCTGAAGCTAATCAGGAAAAGATAAAAATAAATCCTAATTATGTTTTGGAGTGTGAATGATAGTTTGTGCAGGAAGAAGTGAAACTTTTAGCTTCGCAGAAACAATTGGAGTAGGCCTAATTGAGTCATCTATTAATTTAACAAGACAATGTCTTTTTAATAAACCAGATTTTATTTTGTTTATAGGAAGTGCAGGTAGTTATGGTGAATACGAAGTTTTTGATATTATCGAATCAAAAAGAGCTGCTAATTTAGAGTTGTCTTTTTTAACAGAAGATTCTTATACTCCTCTTGACAATGTATTAGAATCTGAAAATAAAATGACAAGAAATGATACTATCGTAAATAGTTCAAATTATATATCTACAAATTTTGAACTTACTAAGCAATATAATCAATATGGTATTGGTATTGAAAATATGGAATTTTTTTCGGTCTTGCAAGTTGCACGTGAGTTTGAAATTCCAGTTGCTGGGATATTTGTTGTTACAAATTATACTAATAAAAATGCACATAATGATTTTATAAAAAATCATAAAGAAGCAATGTTAAAGTTAAGAGAATATTTAGTTGAGAAACAAATTATTAAATAAAAAGGAAATGTTTCTCTAACTTTGTAGGTGTTTTATATTAATTTGTTTTCAACGTCTGTTGTGTAAATGTATACTCTGTGAGAAAAACATAAAACAATTTACGTTTTCTTTACAACGTTTCACGTGAAACATTGTAAAGAAGATATGAACAGCTTAACATTTTTAGATATTGAAAGCGAAGTGGTATGTAAAGCATCCACAAAGTTAGAGAAATATGATTGAAAAACAATGAAAGGAAAAGATTGAATTCAATATATGATTACACTTTAAATGAATTAAAATCTCAATTAAAACCAAGTTTTAGAGCAAAGCAAGTTTACAATTGGATTTATAAGAAGTATGTGACATCTTATGATGATATGAAAAATATACCAAATGATTTAAAAGAAAATCTAAAAGAAAACTATGCAATTAATATTTTGAAAATTGTAAAAAAAGAGAAAAGCTCTGATGGGAGTATAAAATATCTTTTTAAACTTCATGATGGGCATACAGTTGAAGCTGTATTACTTTTAATGAAAAAGAAAAAAATAAAAGAAGATGGAACAGTTGAACGAAGTGAAAAATTCACTGTTTGTATCTCAACTCAAGTTGGATGTAAAGTAGGGTGTACATTTTGTTTAACTGCAAAAGGTGGATTTGTAAGAAATTTATCAGTTGGAGAAGTAGTAGATCAAATAGTTCAAATCAAAAGAGATAATGAAATTGCAGAAAATAAATCTGTAAATATTGTTTATATGGGAATGGGCGAACCTCTTGATAATTACAACAATTTTGTTCATTCTGTTAAAGTATTTTCAGAAGAAGAAGGTCTATCAATAAACAGAAGAAGAATGACTGTATCAACGTCTGGGATATCTTCTAAAATAGAAAAGTTAGGGAATGAAGATTTAGGTATACAGTTAGCTATTTCTTTACATGCAGTTGATGATGGTTTAAGAAGTGAATTGATTCCTATGAATAAAGCATACAATATCAAATCAATTATTGATGCAGTAAAAAAGTTTCCAGTTGATGCAAGAAAAAAAGTTATGTTTGAATATCTTGTTATAAAAGATAAAAATGATGATATTGCTTCTGCTAAAAAACTTTTACAATTGCTTGATGGAATTAAAGCAAAAGTAAATTTGATTTATTTTAATCCATATCCAGGTACTTCATATCAAAGACCACAAAGCAGTGATATGGTAAAATTCCAAGAATATTTAACAAGCAAAGGCCTCTTATGCACAATAAGAGAATCAAAAGGTCTTGATATCTCTGCGGCATGTGGACAACTTAAAGAGAAGGAAACAAATGGAAGCTCTTGATTTAGCAATGGTTATATTCATTGCAGCAGTTGCTATTTTTTCAGCAATTGGATTTTTTAAAAGTTATAAAGATAAAGAAGATAAATAAGGAATAATATGGCAGTTACTAGATTTGCTCCAAGCCCAACAGGATATTTACATATAGGTGGTTTACGAACAGCACTTTATAGTTATCTTTGGGCAAGGAAAACTAATGGTGAGTTTAAATTAAGAATTGAAGATACAGATACTCAAAGAAATAATGATGCAGCAATGGAAGCAATTATTAAAGCTTTTGATTGGGTTGGATTAAATTATGACGGTGTTGTAGAATATCAATCAAAAAGATTAGATATTTATAAAAAGTATATAAATCAACTTCTTGATGAAGGAAAAGCTTATTATTGTTATATGAGTAGAGAAGAACTAGATGCTTTAAGAGAATCTCAAATGGCTAATAAAGAGACTCCAAGATATGATGGAACATGGAGACCAGAAGATGGGAAAGTATTACCATCTATCCCTGAAGGTGTAGAACCAGTAGTTAGAATTAAATCTCCAGATGAAGGAATCATTACTTTTATTGATGGTGTAAAATCTATTATGAATTTTGATTGTTCTGAAGTAGATGATTTTGTAATTGCAAGAAGTAATGGAATGCCAACTTATAATTTTGTTGTAGCAATTGATGATGCATTAATGGGTATGACTGATGTAATAAGAGGTGATGATCATTTAACGAATACTCCAAAACAAATTGTAATTTATGAAGCATTAGGATTCACTGTTCCTAAGTTCTACCATGTACCAATGATTAATAATCCTCAAGGGAAAAAACTATCAAAAAGAGATGGTGCTTTAGATGTTATGGATTATAAAAGACAAGGTTATTTACCAGAAGCACTATTAAACTTCTTAGTAAGACTTGGATGGTCAAATGGTGATCAAGAGATATTTTCAATGAAAGAAATGTTAGAACTTTTTAATCCAGAAAATATTAATAAATCTGCTTCATCATATAATGAAGAAAAACTATTATGGTTAAATTCTCACTATATTAAGAATGTTTCAAATGATAGACTTGCAAGTGAATTAGAGTTCTATGATTGTCATTTAGATGGACATGATAAAAAAGAGATGCTTTTAGATTTATCAAAAGAGAGAGCACAAACTTTAGTTGAATTAAAAGATGCTATCAATAAAATCTTAAACACACCAACAGAATATGAAGCAAAAGGTTCTAAGAAGTTTGTAAAAGAAGAGACACCAAAGATATTAAAATATTATCTAAATACATTAGAAGAGAAAAAAGAAACTCTTCATTTAGCGTGTGATTATGAGATAATAACTAAACCTTTTATAGAAGAGTTTGAGTTAAAGTTTCCTCAACTTTTTCAACCAATTAGAATAGCATTAACAGGAGGTACACAAGCACCTTCTGTATACGATATTATGGCTATATTAGGTTTTGATGAAGTTAAGACGAGAATAAATAGAGCACTTGAAGTAAATTTTAATAAATAATACTAAAATCTACTTGATTATTATAAAATAATCTGGCATAATTATTGCTACTTATAAAAAAGGAAAAAGAGTAATGAACATTTATGTAGGAAATCTGTCATATAGAATGGGTGATAGTGAATTAGAAGCTGTATTCGCTAAATTTGGTGAAGTTAAAAGTGCTAAAGTTATCATGGACAGAGAGACAGGAAGATCTAAAGGTTTTGGTTTTGTTGAAATGGAAACAGCAATTGCTGGAAATGAAGCTATCGAAGCGCTTAATGGGAATGACTGCGAAGGTAGAAGCTTAAGAGTTAACGAAGCTAGACCAAGAGAAGAAAGACCAAGAAGACAATACTAATCTTTCTATTGTAAATTAATAAAAAAAGATCTTTCAAAGATCTTTTTTATTAATACTTATTTAAATCTATTCAAATAAAACATTCAAACTTATATTATCAATTTTTTTAAACTTTTAGTTAGTTTTATATAATGAAACTTGATTAGGAGGAGAAGTTAAAAATGTTGAATTATTTAACAAGTTTCATTATATGTCATATGATGTAAACGTATTATATATCTTTTTTGTGTAGTAACCGTGTATTTTAAATTTTTAATGAGATAAATCGCAATCTACCATTTTCCCTTTTTGTTTTAATGCCAAGATATAAAATATTGCAGGTATTATGACTAAGGTTAAGAACGCAGAAGATATCATCCCTCCTATCATCGGAGCAGCAATTCTTTGCATAACTTCACTTCCTACTCCATTTATATACATAATAGGAATTAGACCACCAAGTATTGCAAACAGTGTCATAAGTTTTGGACGTAGTCTTAGAACAGCTCCTTTATATATAGCATGGAAGATATGTGCTTTTTCTGCTTTAATACATTTATTTTTTAGTTCAACCATTGCTTCATGTAGATAAACTATCATTACAATAGAAGTTTCCGCAGCAATTCCAAGTAGGGCAAGAAAACCAACAATAACAGCAATTGATATATTAAAGTTTAAATATTCAAGATAAAAGATTCCACCTGTTAGTGCAAATGGAAGAGTAAAGAATATTATCATTGTGTATGTAATATTTCTTAGTGCAAAATATATTAGAATAAATATAATTACGAAGGTTAAAGGAATAATATAAATCAATCTTTGCATTGCTGATTCTAGATATTCACTTTGTCCAGCCCATTCATAATAGAAGCCTTCAGGAAGTTTTATATCCTTTAAAAGTTCTTTAGCTTCATCTTTATATTGTTTTGCAGAGATACCATTCTTAGGTGTAATATAGATAAAGTTAACATTTAAAGCTTTTTCTGATTTAATAACAGAAGGTCCTTCTTCATATATTAATTTTGCAAACATTTCAAGAGGTTGAAATCCAAGTTTTGTTTTTATTTGTAAGTTATTTAAAACTGTTATATCTTCTCTTTGTGTTGTCTCAAATCGTAAACTTATAGGGTATCTTTCAAGACCATCTAAATAAGTAGATATCTTTGCTCCTGCAACTCCTAGTGAGATAGTAGAAAGTACATCGTTTTTAGTAATTCCAAATCTTGCAAGCATCTCTTCTTTTACTTCAATATTTAAATAGTATCCTGAGTTAATTTTATCAGTTGATACCGAAAGTGTTTTATCAAATTTTTTTAACTTCTGTTCAATTTCTCCAGCAGTTACTTCTAATTTTTCATGATTATTACCATATAATTTTATTCCTAAAGGAGTTCTAATTCCAGTAAGAAGCATATCAATTCTTCCTCTAATTGGATATGTCCAAGAGTTTATAAGACCAGCTACTTGAAGCTTTTGATCCATCTCATGCATAAGCTTTTTATAGGTCATTCCTTCTCGCCATTGATCTTCTGGTTTAAATGTAACAATAGTTTCAATCATAGCAAGTGGAGCAGGGTCAGTTGCTGTTTGGGCTCGTCCTGCTTTTCCAAAAACTGTATCAACTTCGGGGAATGATTTTAAAACTTTATCTGTTTTTTGTGTTAACTCTTTTGCTAAATCAATACCAAGTCCATAGGGAGTTACTGGCATATACATAAAAGTCTGTTCATTCATCATTGGCATAAATTCCCAGTTCTGTTTTTTATAAACTGGATATGCAAGAATTATTGTTCCTATAAAAATCAAAACAATAAGATATCTAAGTTTCAATGACAATTTTAAAATAGGAGAATAAAGAAAAATGAAAAACTTATTTAATAGGTTTTTATCTTCTCTTAAAAGTCTGCCACGAATAAGAAAAACCATAAGTATTGGTACTACTGTAATAGATAGAATTGCTCCACTAATCATCGCAAAAGATTTAGTAAATGCTAAAGGAGTAAATAATCTTCCTTCTTGTCCTGTTAAGGCAAAGATTGGTAAAAAAGACACAACTACAAGAATAAGTGCAAAAAATATAGGACGTCCTACTTGTTTTGCAGATTTGATTATAATTTTTATTCGTTCTTCATTTGAAATATTTTCTTTTCCTTGAAGATATTTGTGTGCATTTTCGACCATGACAATAGTTGCATCAACCATTGCACCAATTGCAATTGCAATTCCTCCAAGACTCATAATATTTGAACCTATTCCAAAAACTTTCATAAGTAAAAATGTAAATAAAACTGTTATTGGAAGAGTTATGATAATAATAAGTGCAGATCTAAAGTGAAATAGAAATAAGGCTGTAACAATCATAACAATAATAGACTCTTCTATAAGAGTATTTTTAAGAGTATCTATTGCTTTATCAATCAAAGAAGTTCTATCATATGTCTCAACTACTTCAACTCCATCTACATTTAATGTTTTAATTTTTTCTTTTACTGCTTTTATAACCGCATATGGATTTTCTCCATATCTTACAATAACAATTCCTCCGACCGTTTCCCCTTGGCCATTTAAATCAACCATACCTCGTCTATTTGTAGAAGTGATATTTACTTCTGCTATATCTTTTATTTTAAGTGGAATTGAACTATTTGTTTTAATAGTAATATTCTCAATATCTACAATACTTTTTAGATAACCTTTAGCTTGAATCATGTGTTCAAAACCATTTTCTAAAATGATTCGTCCACCTTTTTCATCATTATTAAAAGTAAGTGCTTTTTTAACATCTTGAATAGAAATATTGTATTGAACTAATTTATCTTGATTTAGTGTAATCTCATAGTTTTTTATAAAGCCACCAATAGATGCAATTTCACTTACTCCATCTACTCCAAGTAAAGCATACTTGTAGTAATAGTCTTGTAATGTTCTTAACTCATCTAAAGATTTAGTATCTGATTTTAAAGCATATTCATAAGCCCAACCCACACCTGTTGCATCTGGACCAATTGCAACATTTGCACCATCTGGAAAAGTTCCTTGAAGTTGTGAAAGTTGTTCTAAGATTCTATTTCTAGAATCATAAAGATCAGTTCCATCTTTAAATATAATATATATCAAAGCATTTTGAAAAGAACTCATAGCTCTTACTGTATCTATGTTTGGCAAAGACATCAAGTTTGATATTAGTGGATATGATACTTGTTCTTCAATTGTTTTTGGACTCTGACCTGCCCACTTAACTTGAACAATTACTTGAGGAGGTGAAAGATCAGGTAAGGCATCAAGGCTTGTATTTTTTACTGCCCAAAATGATGCAACTGTTAAAACGATAACAGAGAAAAGAATTAGGAATTTATTTCTAATACTATATGAGATTATACTTTCTACCATAAGACTTTCCTACCAGTCATCGTCATCTGAACTGTAAAGTCCATTTGTAATAGCATCAGAATCAAGTAAGAACAGAGCATTGTTTATTACTTGTTGTCCTTCTTCTATCCCGTCTAATATTTCATATTTATTTGAAGCTATTCTTTTTGCTTTTATTTCTATTGGTTCAAACTCTGTTTTTGAAAGGTATTGAAAAACAAAGTACTTATCCCCTTTTCTAAGAACTGCAGTTTTAGGCAAGGTTAACATCTCTTTTTTGACTGCTTTTAGATTTACTTTTCCAAACATATTTGCATAAAGTTTTAAATCTTTATTTGGTATCACAAATCTAACATCAACAGTTTTTGTTTTTAAATCAAGTGTTGGGTAAATCATATCAACTTTTGAATCTATAGGATTTTTGATTCCATCTATATATATTTTTGCCTTCATATCTTTTTTTATAAATGATAAATCTTTTTGATATATTGAAGCAATAAACCAAAGTTCATCTAAAGATGCAAGTTGAAGTAAAAGTTTTCCTTTTTTTGCGAAACTTCCTTTATTTATATTTTTTTGTAAAACTATAGAATTTGTTGGAGAATAAAATGAAATATTTTTTATAGGTTTTTTTGATGTTTTAATTTTTCTTATAGTTGAAGAACTTATATCTAATGATTTTAATTTTTCAATATTACTATTTACTAAAGATTTATTAAATTTTTTAGCAATTTGAATTTCTTGTTGAATTGAAGTTATTTCATCAGAATAGATTGAAAAAAGTGGATTTCCTTTTTTTATAGTTTTATATTGTTCGTTTGCATTCAAATTTGTAATATATCCATCAAATCTAGTGACGATATCATAAATTTTTGTCTCATTTAAAGCAGTAGTTCCATAAAAGCTTTTTAAAGTACCTATTTGCTCTTTTTGTACTTTGATGAGCTTTTTATTGAATAACTGTGAAACTTCAAGAATTTGAGCATTTGCTATTGTAAAGCCCAATAGTAGGGTACTAAATATTAGTTTCATTATATTTCCTTAGTAAAATAGATAGATTTTGCAAGTGCCGAGAAATATTTCTCTTTTTCATCGACAGCTTTTAATCTATATTTTATAATTTCATTAAAATTGTTTATTAAAGATTTTGAGTCAACTTTTTTATAAGAGTTAAAACTATTATAAGTTTCTAACACTTTTTGAAGCTGTTTAATTTTTGGTATAATATTTTTATTAATAATATTTAAAGTTATTATTGAGTCATTGATGTTTTGTTGATAAGTTTTAATCTGATTTTTAAAAGTTAATTTCATATCTTTTAATTTATTGTTAATCTCCAAAGTTTTGAATTTTGCTTTTCTAGATTTTATATCTTCACTTCCATAAACTGATAATGGAATTGCAAAAGCAACATTTACATAATCTTCAAACTTTTCATCTCTTTGAACATATGTTAAAGAGACTTTTATATCAGAATTTTTTTTCTCTTTTTCAAGAATAGAAATATTTTCTTGTTTTTTTGATACTTGCGTTAGTGATAAAATTTTTGGATGAGATTCTATATCTTTAGAAAGTATAATCTCATTTATATTTGTATGGATATTTATATCTTCTATTTTTTTATATGTAATTTGTTCTAATTTTAGATTAATTGTATTTAACATAGTTTTTAATTTTTGTGATTTTAAATTTAATTCTTGGTACATAATTTGAGTATTTAGAATTTGTGTTTGTGATGCTTTGTTATATTTATAAAGCTCTGTTAATAAGTTTTCAAGTTTTGAAGTGTTTGATTTAAACTCTTCAAAAAGAGATAACCTCTCTTCTAATAATTTTATTTTGTAAATATATTCATATATCTTTGATTTATATTGTAGCTTTTTATCTTCAATAGAATATTTTGATATTTGATAATCATTTGTTGCAATTTTTTTTTCAATCTCAAGTTTATCTCCCATAGGAATAACTTGTGAAAAACCTATAAATTGACCTTGCATGGGTTCTAAATCTCTTCTTGTTATATCATCAAATTGTATATCTGTAGCTCCAAAAGTAAGAGTTGGATTTTTCCACTTTGAAGAAAGATTTATTTGTTCTTTTGCACTTTTTATTGATTCTTCTAATGCTTTTAATGTATAGTTATTACTGTAAGTGGTTTCTACAATATTATCTATAGTGATATTTTGGGCATTAATCAATGATAAGTTTGCAATTAAAACTGATATAAGAAGAGATTTTTTAAACATAATATTGCCTATAGATTTACACTAGATCTAACTTTATGCACTTTTCCATCTGCTGTTTTAAACATAAGATGATATTGCCAAGTTCCACCCATTGAAAAATTAATCATGAATTTATATTTTCCATCAATTAGTTTTGCTTTATCCTTATATTCCATATATGGCATACCTGGCATTTCAGGCATAAAGAATTTTGCTTTTACTTTTGCATCTGTTACTGCTTTGCCATCTTTCTGCAATGTTGCAAAGAAAATGTTATCTCCTACAACTAAAGATTTTTCAGATTTCAGTTTAACTGTATATCCATTTTTCTCACCTGTTTGAGCTACGGGCTCTGCATTTAAAAGACCAAATGTCAACGCTAAAATAGAAATTATTTTTAATAACTTCATAAAGACTCCTTTTTTAGTTTTATGAAGTTTATTTATCTAATGAGGAGGGAGTGTGGAAAACAAGGTAAAGATTTTTTTTCTACATTTTTTTGCTTCTTTTTTTTATTATTATTATTTAAAAAATATCATGGGATGGAGTGTTATATGATTAAAAAGGGTTCAATTAAAAATAAATTAATGGCAATATTTACTATTGCTATAGTTATCATTTCTGTGGGGTTTATTACAGAATCAATATCAAGCTTAAATGCAATTTCTAAAAGTTTTATAGATAGGACATCAGTATTTGCCTATAAAACAAAAGAAAAAGAAGTTAAGAACTATGTCTCTTTAGCTTATAAAACAATGGAAAACTATTATTCAAGAACTTCAAAAGAAAAAATCCAAAAAGAAGTAGAAAATTATTTACAAGAACAAACAGAATATTTATTTTCAATCCTAAATTCAGAATATGAAGCAAATAAAGATTTATTAACAAAAGAAGAACTTCAAAATAGATTGAAGTCTATTATTCGAGCTAGCAAATTTGGTAAAGCAGGGTACTTTTTTGGTTATGACAATAAAGGAACATCGGTAGTTCATGGATCTAATCAATCATATGAAGGGAAAAACTTAATACATATAAAAGATAAAAATGGTGTTTATATTGTAAAAAATATTGTTAAAGCTGGTACCTCTTCAAAAGGGGAAGGATTTGTCACTTATCATTGGGAAAAACCAGGATATAAAGAACTGCAATTAAAAGTTACTTTTGTAAAAACATTTAAGCCTTATGGATGGATTTTAGTTACTGGTTCTTATGTAAATGATGTAAGTGAAAAAATAAAGCAAGAAGCATTAGCTGCTATATCTAAAATGGGATATGGTCAAAATGGCTATTTTTGGGTTAATGATTCAAAACATATTGTAAAAGCACATGGAAAAGATCCTTCTATTGTTGGAAAAAATATGATTGATTTCAAAGATAAAAAAGGAATTTATATTTATAGAGAGATAGTTAACATTGCTAATAAAAATAAAGAAGGTGGCATTTTAAATTATCATTGGAGTAAATTAAATGAAAAAGGGGTACATAAAAAAATATCATATGTAAAAAAGTTTGAACCTTGGGATTTGATTATTGGTACAGGTGTATATGCTGATGATATTGAACAAGAAGTTTTGATAATGGAAGAAGAAACTTCAAAAGATGTTAGTTCAAAAATAGTAACTTTTATAATAATGTTAGTACTTATGTTAATAGTTATTCTTTTTATAATATTAATTGTAATGAATAAAATCATTTTTAAACCTTTAAATAGGTTTCAAGATGGATTGTTAAACTTCTTTAAATATGTAAATAAAGAACAAGATGATATTGATTTATTAAAAGTTGAATCAAACGATGAAATTGGAAATATGACTTCATTAATTAATGATAATATTTCTAAAACAAAAGCAATTACGGATCAAGATGATACTTTAATAGATAATGTAAAAGAAATTGTAAATCATGTTGGGAATGGATTTTTAGATAAAAGAATTACTAGTTCCACAAATAATGAATCATTAGAAGAGTTAAAAAGTTTATTAAATACTATGCTTGATAATTTAAATGGATTAGTTGGAAATAATATTAATGCACTAAGTGATGTTTTAGAAAAATATGCGAACAGAGATTTTACTTATAAAATAGATAAATCAAATAGTGGAAAAATTGGTGTAGATATTGTTAATATGAATAGAATGATTACTAAAATATTGCAAGATAATCAAAAAGATGGTTTATCTTTACAAACAAGATCAAATGAGCTTACAACAAATGTACAAATCTTAAATGAGAATGCAAATTCACAAGCAGTTTCATTAGAAGAAACAGCAGCTTCTATTGAAGAAATAACTAGTAATATTAGACAGACAAGTGAAAAAGCACAAGTAATGTTAGATATTTCTACTCAAACTCAGAAATCTTCTAGTATGGGTAAAGACTTAGCAACAAAAACAGCTACATCTATGGATGAAATTAATGAAACGGTTGTAAATATCAATGAAGCAATTACTGTAATTGATCAAATTGCTTTCCAAACAAATATTCTTTCATTAAATGCAGCAGTAGAAGCTGCAACTGCAGGAGAATCTGGAAAAGGTTTTGCAGTTGTTGCTCAAGAAGTAAGAAATCTTGCATCTAGATCAGCAGAAGCAGCTAAAGAGATTAAAGCTTTAGTTGAAATGGCTACAGTTAGAGCAAATGAGGGTAAAGAAGTAAGCTCTGCTATGATTGAAGGCTTTAATGAACTTGAAAATAATATCTCAGAAACAAGTAACCTTATTGATGATGTTTCTAATGCAGCAAAAGAACAAAGTACAGGGATTAGCCAAATTAGTGATGCCGTAAATCAATTAGATAAATTTACACAGCAAAATGCAGCAGTTGCCGATAAAACTAATAGTATTGCTATGGAAACTAATAATATTGCGATTGATATTGTTGATAATGTAAATAAAAATAAATTTGATAATTAAAATAAATAAGAAGAGTTAAATCTCTTATTTTGATTGTTAATATGCGGATTATATGAAATAAGTATATTTATTATATAATCCTGATAATTTTTATGAGGAGAAGCATATATGTTTGTATCAATTGTAGTTATATTGGTGATGTTAATATTAATTCTATTTAAAAATAGGATTTTTGAGTTTAAGTTTGGAAAACAAATTTTTACAGTTTTAATGATTGTATTTTCAGGAGTTTTAATAAAAGGTGCATTTTTTATTGCAGATGCAAAATATTCTTATGTTGTTCAATTCCCTTGGGGTGGTAAAACAACATATACAACAAATGGATTCCATTTTAGTGGTTGGGGAATTATTAGAGATTATCCTAAAACAATTGCATTAAGTACAAAAAATTTTAATAGTGAAAAAGGTAAAACAGATTATGATGATACGAGTACGGTATCAGGTATTATTTCTCCTCAATTAATTAGATTTTCTGATGCTGCTCAAGCAAATTTATATTTTATGACTAGATTTCAACTTCCAATGGAAGAAGTTGCATTGTTAAATATTGACCAACAGTTTGGTAGTAGAGAAGCTCTAATTAATAACCTTTTTAAACCAAGTGTCAAATCTGCAGGAATTAATAGTGCAAGGTTAATGTCTATCCAAGAGTATATAACAAAAAGAGGTAGTGATTTTGATGCTTTTTTTTATGATCAGTTAGCAAATGGACTTTTTAAGACACATGTTGAAGAAAAAAGAATTTATGGTGAAGCTACAAGTCCTGCTAAAGTTTTAGGTACAGATGGAGAGCTTGTAATTTCAAAAGAGAGTGTTTCTAATCGTTCTGAAATGAGGATTATTGAAGTTGTTAAACCTCTTGAAAAAGATGGAAAATATGTAAGACAAGGAACAAATGATTTATCAAGATATAGTATTGATGTTGTTACTGCAAAAGTTACTTATGTAGACCCTTCGGCAAAAGTAAAAAATTTAATATCAAAACAAAGAGATGCCGAAGCAAATGCTGCCCTTGCAGAAAATAGAGTTAGAACAGCAGTCTTAGAAAGTAAAGCGGTAAAAGCTGAAGGTGCAAAGAAAGTAGAAGAAACAAGGGCTAAAATGCTTGCTGCACAAACTGAAAAAATTATTGCTGCTGAAACTATAAAAGAAGAATCTATTATTGAAAATCAAAGACTTTTAGAAAATAAAAGACTTGAAAGAGAAACAGCAATAATTGATTTAGAAAAAGCAAAACTTGAAGCAAAAGCTATAAAAGAAAGAGCAGATGCTGAAGCATATAGAAAAGCAGAAATTTTAAAAGCCGATAATGCCTTAAAAGAGAAGCTAGAAGCTTGGAAATATGCACAAAATGTTTGGGCTCATGCTTATTCTAAAAGAGCAGTTCCTTCAACTGTATTCGGTAGTTCTGGTAGTAGTAATGAAGCATATGGCGGTATTTCTGCAAGTGATTTTATGAATATATTAACTGTTAAAGCTGCAAAAGATTTAAGTTTAGACTTAAATGTTAAAAAATAATTAGGAAGATAATCTATCTTTCATATTTTTTAGAAATCAAAACTAAAAGTACTACCTTCTTTTAGTTTTGATTGAACATTAAATTTTATATTGTATTTCAAGCAAATATTTTGAACAATATTTAATCCAATACCAAAGCCGCCACTATCTTTTGTAGCTCTATAGTATCTATTAAATATATCTTTTATTTTTTTATCTTCTATTCCAATACCATTATCTTTTATTATTAATTTTTTATTTTTTAATGTAATCTCTACAAATCCAGATTTTTTATTGTATTTGATTGCATTTGATACTATGTTGTTAAATAGTCTTGTAAAATCATTTTCATCTATTTTAAATTTTGTATCTTCTAAATCAGTGATTAGTTTAATCTTCTTTTTCTCGGCAAGTACTTCAAAATATTTTAGTTGTTGAGTTATTACTTGGTTTAGAGATATCTCTTTCAAATCAATTTCTTCGTCTCTTTCTTCTAAAAATGTATAGGTTAAGTCTTTATATATTTCTGATATCTTTTGAGCTGCTAATTTGATTCTAGTAACTTGTTTATTTGAAAGTTCTTCTGTTTCAGAAGACATTAAAATAGCACTAATAGGAGTATTTAGTTCATGTGTTGTATCTTTTATAAAGGTATTTAGTTTTTCTCTCTCATCTTTTATTGGTTTTAAAAATAGTTTTGCTAAATAAAAACCAACGAGTGCTAAAATAGAGTATATAATTAGAAATATAAGAATGATATTTGTTTTTAATTCATTAAGTGTCTTATAAAATGAGTTGTCTTTTATGGCAATATAGGATACTCCTAAGTGACCATATGTTGAGTTATCAGTTAAGATAAAGTATTTATCCTTTTCTATAATCTTTTTTGAAAAATCTAATTTATCTTGAATTTTTCCATAAATTTTTGTTTTATTTGAATCATATAGTGAAAAGTTATAATCATCTTCAAAGAGCAGGTCTTCTATAGGAGTTTTTTTACCACTCATATGAACAAGAATAATTCTAGATGATATATTTGAAGCTACATTTTGCATTTTTGTTTTTGTTAAATCAAAATATAGTTTTTTTTCATTTTGATAATAAAGAAGAGCAACTAGTATCATTAGAACGAGTGAACTTCCTAAATAAAGGCCAAAAAATCTAAGAAAAGTTCTTTTTTCACTTTGTGTTAAATCTATTTTATATCCTTATTTTTAAGTTTTATATTTTGGGATTATATCATAAACTATTTTTTCCATATACAATACACAGAAAATTTACTATACTTACAATATGAAAATATTATTACTTGAAGATGATACTTTATTAAATGAAATCATAGAAGAATTTTTAACTGATTTAGATTATGATGTTATTTCAACTTATGATGGAGAAGAGGCTTTAGAAACTATCTATGATAACTCTTTTGACTTGTTAATACTTGATGTAAATGTTCCATCTTTAAGTGGTTTTGATCTATTAAAAGGGCTAAAAGACAATAGTATTAATATCCCTACAATTTTTATAACTTCACTTCATACTTCAAAAGATATGGAAAAAGGTTTTAATTCTGGTGCTGATGATTATATAAAAAAACCTTTTCATTTAAGTGAATTAAAATTACGAATAAACAATATAAAAAGACTTCGTCAAATTGAAAGTTCAGGGTTTGTAAAATTGAATATGGATATTTCATATAATTATGATACGAAAGTTATTACTGTAGAAGAGATAGAAACTTATTTATCAAAAACAGAATCAAAGGTTTTTGAATACTTTATAAAAAATCAAAATAAATCAATCTCAATTGAAGAGATATCTTTAAATAACTGGATATATGATGATGTACCTACTGCTACAACTATTAGAACATATATAAAGAACTTACGAAAAGTATTAGGAAAAGATAGAATCACTACTATTAAAGGAATAGGATATAAACTAAATCTTTAAAATGTTAGAGTAAAAGTTGTTCCTATTTTTTCTTCAGATTCTACTTCTATTTTTATATTATACTCTTGACAAATATGATAAACAATATTTAATCCAATACCAAAACCACCTTGATCTTTAGTTGCTCTATAGTAACGGTTGAAAATATCTTTTAAGAGTTCTTTTTTTATTCCTATTCCGGTATCTTCTATTGAAAGCGTATTATCTTTAAGTTTTATATTTATTGTTCCACCAATATTATTGTATTTGATAGCATTTGATATGATATTGTTAACAAGTCTAATAAAGTTTTCTTTATCTATTAAAAATGTGCTGGGTTCTAAGTGTGATATTATTTTAAGTTGTTTCTTTGAAGCAAAAGATTCAAAATATTCTATTTGTTCTTTAAGTATTTTATCTAGCTGTAGATTTGATGGAGTTGTTTTTTTTGAACTATCTTGTAAAAAGAGATAGACTAAATCTTTATATATCTCTGATATTCTTTTTGCACTTAGATTGATTCTTTGCATATTTTTTTCTGTAGGAATAGCATCTTTACTTGTACTCATCAAAATTGCAGTAATAGGAGTATTTAGTTCATGGGTTGTATCTTTTATAAAGTTATTTAGCTTTCTTCTTTCATTTATTATAGGAGTAATAAATAAATTTGCTAAATAGTAACCAATTATTGCAATAATAGAATAGATAATTACAAAATAGAGAATAATATCTTCTATAAGTTTTGTGATTTTGTCTTTAAAGAAATTTTCTTTTATAGCTATATGATAAACTCCAAGATGTCCTCTAGGCGTTCCATCTACTAGGATATAGTTTTCATCAATTTTTTGAAGTCTTTCTCCTAGGTTTATTCTATCATCAATATTTCCAGCTAGTCTTCGATGATTTTTATCATATAAAGCATAATCATATTTTATAAACTTTGCAAGTTTTGTTGTGTTTATAGTAAGTTCAGACATATGTGCATAGATAATACTTGATGAAACTTTTGAAGCAACATTTTGCATATTTGAAGTGATCAAATCATAGTGAAGTTTTGATTCTATTTTATAAAAAAGATAGAAGATAACTGACAATAATATAAAAGAAGAACCAAGATATAATCCTAGAAATCTAAAAAAAGTATTTTTTTCACTTCTTGTTAAATCGATAACCAACCCCTTTGATTGTTTCAATGTATTCATCACCTATAATTTTTCGAATATTCTTTATATATGTTCTAATAGTTGATGAAGTTGGTGCACCTTCATAAGTCCAAATATTTGAAGATAATTCATCTTGTGATACGCATCTATTTGTATTGTTTGCAAGATATTTTAAAATTTGTGCTTCTTTTAGGGGAAGTTTTGTTTTTATTGAGTCATTATCTATAAAATTTAGTTTAGTATTAAACTTTATATTATCATCGATAATTATTTCATCTTCTTCTAAATGTAGAAGTCTTTTTATATTGTTTATTCTAAGTTCTAACTCTTTTAATTCAAAGGGTTTTTTTAAATAATCATCTGCTCCAGCTTTGAACCCTTCTTCCATATCATCAACAGAATTAAGTGAGGTAATAAATATTGCAGGAGTAGTTATATTGTTTTCTCTTAAATTTTTTAAAAATTCAAAACCTGTTATACTTGGGACGTTTACATCTAATATAAGTAAGTCAAAATGTTCATCATATATATACTCACTAGCTTTTAAACCATCGTATACTGAGATTACTTCATATTCTAAAGAGTCTAAAAACTCTTCTATTATTTCATTTAAAATTAAATCATCTTCTAATAGTAATATCTTCATAAAAAGAAGTATAACATATAATAAAAATTTATATCTACACATTGACTACACAGAACTTTATTAAAATTCAATTATCAAACAAATCAAGGAGTGAAAAATGAAACTATTAACTAGTGTAATTGCAGCGACAGTTTTATCTTTTAGTTTAGCTAATGCTACGCCTCATTCATTAGATGCAGGTCATTCAGAAGTTGGATTTTCTGTAAAACATTTAATGATTACTAATGTAAAGGGTGAATTTAACGAATTTGATGCGACTATTGATTTCGATTATAAAACTAAAACATTTAACAAGTTAAATGCAGTTATTCAAACAAAGTCAGTTGATACGGGAATAGTAAAAAGAGACAATCACTTAAGAAGTGAGGACTTTTTTCTAGCAGATAAACATCCTCAGATTACTTTTAATATGAAGTCATATAAAGGTGATGGTGAAGAAGGTGTTATGATTGGTGATTTAACAATTAGAGGTATTTCTAAAGAAGTAAAACTAAATGTTGAAGAAATAGGTACAATTAAAGATCTTCAGGGTAATAACCGTGTTGGATTTACTTTAAAAGGGAAAATTAATAGAGGTGATTTTGATCTTAAATGGAATAAAGCCTTAGAACTAGGTGGTTTTGCAGTAGGTGAAAAAGTAAAACTTGAAGTTGAAGTTCAAGCTATTGAACAATAATTTTTATTTAAAATAGTTTTAAACAAAAAAAAATATAATAACCAAACTTATAAAAAAAGGGAAAATAAAATGAAAAATACAAAAATTAAATTAGCAGGTATTCTTTTAGGAGCTGCATTGGCAAGTACAGGTGCATATGCAGGTGAAAAAAGTGGTTCTTGTGGTGCTGGTAAATGTGGTGGTGACATGAAGAAAACTGAAAAGAAAATGGATGGTTCTTGTGGTGCTGGTAAATGTGGTGGCGACATGAAAAAAGACGGTAAGAAAATGGATGGTAAAAAAATGGACGGTTCTTGCGGTGCTGGTAAATGTGGTGGCGATATGAAAAAAGATGGTAAGAAAAAAATGTCAGGTTCTTGTGGCGCTGGTAAATGTGGGTGAAATGGCGAAGAATCGTAATTAAGTAAAAAATAAAAGGCAAAAAAATTAATGATAAATATTGAAGGATGTGGTTTAGGATTAAGAAGTGATTTTCTTTTAGATGTAAAAAAGAGTAATTTTCAACCTGATTGGTGGGAAGTTACTCCAGAAAATTGGATGCATATGCCAAAACTTTTTGAGAAAGCATTTGAAGAAGCAGTTTTTTCTAGACCTACAATAGCTCATGGTTTATCATTATCAATAGGATCTGTTGACAAACTCAATCGTAAGTTTGTTAAACAGGTCAAAGAATTTTTAGATAGATACAATATAGAATACTATTCTGAACATCTTTCTTTTTCATCATTTGATGGAAAACAATCTTATGAACTTCTACCTGTTCCAATGACTAAAAAAATGGTAAATCATATTAGTGATAGAGTAAAAGAAGTTGAGGATATTATTCAAAGAAACTTAATACTTGAAAATGCTACATATTATTATGTACCTTATTCTGAGATGAGAGAAGTTGATTTTATAAACGAAGTACTTGAAAAGTCAGGTGCAAAAATGCTTCTTGATGTAAACAACGTTTTTGTAAATTCAGTAAATCATACTTTTAAAGCTAGAAAATTTATAGATGAAATTGATAAAAGTAAAGTAGCGTACATGCATATGGCAGGACATTTTCATGATGAAGATTCAAATATGAAAATAGACTCTCATGGTATGCCTATAAACTCTGGAACTTGGAAGTTATTAGAATATACTTTAAAACAAATAAACGCTCCTGTTATGATAGAAAGAGATAACAATATCCCTCCTTTAGAAACTTTAGCAGATGAGTATAAGCAGATGAAAAAGATTGTTAAAAGAGTTCAAAATGGCTAAATCTAATATGATAGAAAAAGATATTCAAGGTAGATTTTTTGATATTTTAATAGACCAAAAAGATGGCTTTGATGGTACAGTTTTGAATGTGTACCAAAAACTTGTTTTTATGAGATTTGATGAGGTTATTAGAAACTCTATGCCTTTATTTGTTGAATATATATCAAATGCCGAAATAGAAAAAGCTATCATACTTTTTATGAAAAATACGCCTGAAACTCCTTTTGTTTGGCAGGTTCCCAATGATTTTAGAAAGTTTGTAAAAAAAGCAAAACTATTCCATGATAGAAAATATTTATATGAACTTTTATATTATGATTGGATAGAAGTTGAAATTTATATGAGAGAGTATAAATTAAAAAAGTTAGACAAGTTCAAGTGGAAAAATAGTTATACTTTTTCAAAATCTGCAAGAATTAAAAAATTTCAATATGATTTGATAAACTCAGATTATCAAACAAAAAGAGAAAATTATGTATTGATTTATTATGATTTTGATGAAAATACAGTTGTATATAGGGAAATTAACCCTTTAATTTTTTATCTATTAAAATCTTTAGATAATAAAGATACAATTGAATCTAAACTAAAAATATTATGTAAAGAGAATGAAATAGATTTAAAAGAAGCAAAAACACTTTTAAAGGCTTCTTTTGAAGAGTTATATAAAAAGAGAGTTTTCTTTTAATCCTTTCGCAATCTAGTACAATACAGAGAATCTTTTCTGTGATATAATCTTTTATGGAAAAAAATATTATTCATTCTGCAAAATTTTGGAAACCCGATATCCAAGAAGATGTTATATTATATAAAGGTCATTTTAATACTTTTGAATTTGATAAACACGTCCATGAAGAGTATACAATTACTTTAGTTCAAGAAGGTAGGATGAAAGCCTTTTTAGATGGCTTTTCCCATAGTTTTAACAAATCAGCAATATTAACTCTAAATCCTGATGAAGTTCATGCTTGTAAAACTTCAAATAATGAAGGATATAAGTATAATTCTATTTATTTTAAGTCCTCTATTTTTGAGAAAATATTTGAAGATTCTTCTTCTAAAAATATATATTTTAAAAAGAATACTTTAGAAAATAAAGAGATATATAGAAAATTGTCTTTTTTAGTTTCTCAAAATGAAAAGGATTCTATTTCTAAGTTAGATTTTGAGTGTCAATTTATTGACATTTTAAAAGACATTGTGTATTTAAATACGAATAAAAATACGCAAAGTAATACATCTGGTAATTCATCACTTATCCTAAAAGCAAAAGAATTTATGAATGATAACTTCTCCCTAGATTTAAGTTTAGATGATATTGCAAATGAATTAAATGTTTCAAAATACCATCTACTAAGGCTTTTTAAGGAAAAAACATATCTTTCTCCTCATACGTATTTGATGTTAAGAAGAGTAGAAAAAGCAAAACAAGCTTTACAAA
Source organism: Arcobacter sp. LA11 (assembly GCF_001895145.1). Classification (NCBI taxonomy): domain Bacteria; kingdom Pseudomonadati; phylum Campylobacterota; class Epsilonproteobacteria; order Campylobacterales; family Arcobacteraceae; genus Arcobacter; species Arcobacter sp. LA11. The sequence goes on from NZ_BDIR01000001.1 coordinate 175,350, forward strand.
ATGGTGAATCAATTATAAATACAGCATACCTTTGTGGATTTACTGACCAAAGTCATTTAAATAAAAGATTTAAAGCTATAACTGGACTTACCCCAGGCTCATATAAAAGTTTCTTTAATTAGCAATATTGTACAAGATTTTTTTTCTTTTTATAGCTAAAATATTGTTATGAAAAATGATTTTAGAAATGGTTTTATAGCTAATATCCCAATAGGTTTTAGTGTTTTTGCATATGGTTCAGTATTAGGAATATTATGTACTCAAAAAGGTGTTGAGTTTCATGAATTGATATTAATGAACTTTTTTATTTTTGCAGGTTCTGCACAATTTGTTATGGTAGATATGTGGAGTAATACTTTAGATATTTTAGGAATAATTCTTGCTGCACTTATGATAAATCTTAGATATTTTTTAGTTGGAGCTTCTTTAAACTCTTTATTTATCTCAAGTAATAAAAAAGACAAATTTAAATATATGCATCTTGTTGCAGATGAGAACTGGGCTATTACTATGGGTAAATTAAAAACAGAAGAACTTACTCCTCTTTTTTTATTTGGTGGTGGAGTATCTATATTATTTACTTGGTCTTTAGGAACTATTAGTGGATATACCTTAGGAGAGTTTATAACACAGCCTTCAAAATATGGCTTAGACTTTGCTTTTGTTGCTATCTTTACTGCACTTGCATTTAATATGTATAAAGGAAGAGAGGATTTAATTCCTTGGCTTATAACAGCACTTTGTGCAGTAATATGTGAGTATTTTATTCCTGGAAAGTTTTATATAGTTATAGGTGCTGTTTGTGGTTCAATTAGTGCTGTGTACTTACATAAAAGGCAAATAAGTGAATGACATAGATTTAACTGCATTATTTGTAATATTTTGTGTTGCAATAGGAACTTATAGTTTAAGAGTTTCAGGATTACTTCTTTCTAATAAATTAGTAAAACATGAGAATATAAAAATATTTTTGGACTATTTACCAGCTACTTTACTTTTATCTCTTGTTGTCCCTTCTATTTTAAAAGAAGGAGTTATAGGAGTCGTTGCGATACTTTTTATTGCTTTATTTATGTATAAAACACGAAGTATTCTATTATCAATGGTTATAGGTGTTTTAATTGTAGCAATTAGTAGGAATTTCCTATAATATACATAACTTGCATATCTCCATATCCATAGATACTGTATTTTTTAGATATTTTCTGAAAAAGTTTTTTGAAATCATTCTCTTCAATACTTAGTTCAATCAACTCTTTTTCAACTTCTTGCATATTTATAATAGCTTCTATTGTTTTTAATATAAAAGGGTAGTTACTTTCTAAAGCTTTTCCCTCTTGTCTCATCTTAGTATATTGCTTTTTAGTGAATAAATCCCATAGCTTACAAAATATTTTAACATCTTCTTTTGAAATAGTGATTTTCTTTTTGAAAGATTCTTCTCTTTGTTCTTTATTAGAAAAAGAACAGTTTTGATTTTCATTAGGTATGACTAGATAGAAGTCATTAGTATCTATTTTATTTTTTAAAAGATTTAGTAAAAACCAAAAGTTAACTTGACAGAAAACATCTTTTCCAAACCAAAGGTTTATGATTGATTTTTTTTCAATGGCTTTTATTTTTTCAAATTCACTTAGACCTTTAAGGTAGTCTTCTTTTGAGCAAGCTTTGTATTTTTCACTTATAAAATTTGCTCTTTTTTCAAAAAAAGAAGTTTCATCTTTTTCTTCAATAGGACCTTGTATTAGAGCTTCTCTCATAATTAAAAGATTTGAATATTCATTTTCTAAAGTTTCTTTTAGACAATCACCATTTAAAATATGATATTCCATTTTTATCCTTTATACGCAGAGTTTTTTCAACATTCTTTGAGTGTAGATATATGCAAATATAGCTGCAGTATAAATCATGATTAAAACTCCAACCCATAAATAGATATAATCTAAGGCTAACCATATCACAAAGATATAAGCTACTAAAAATTTAGCAATTATTTGTCTATAAAGGGCAATGTATAAAATCATTTTTGGTTTTTTAATTGCTTGTAAAGTGGATACACAGATAAATAAAATTACATAAGCGTAGAAAATCCAAACTTCTACTAATATATAATCAAATCCATATGCAATAACTTCTAAATCATTATCAAACTGTTGGATTATTATTTTTCCAAAGATATATAGAAAAACAATTCCAAAGGTTGATATATAAAAACCATATTTTAAAGCCTTATTAAGCGTCTCCTGAACTCTATCGTACTTTTTAGCACCAAAGTTATTAGAAACTATAGAAAGTACTGCTGAGCTTAATCCTAGAGCTGGTAAAAGCATAAGTTGTTCAACTCTAAATCCTATTCCATAACCTGCAACTGCTTTTACACCATATAAAGAAACAAAATACATTAAGATAATAGAACCAAGAGCCATAATTAGCATGTTCATACTAGATGGTATTCCTTGTGTTATCAAGTCTTTATATATCTTTTTATGCGGTAAAAAATATCTTAGATTATCAAAGTGTATCATCTTTGTTTGCATTACTTTATAGAGCATATATACAATATTTATTAGTTGAATTAAAACTGTTGCAAGAGCAATTCCTTTTATTCCCATTGCAGGAATAAATAAGAATCCATAAATAAATATTGGGTTTAAAATTAAGTTTGCAAAAAATCCAAATATCAAAGTATTTCTATATGTTTTAGTATCACCCTTTGACATTAAAATTGCATTTAAAGCAAAGTTAGTCATAAAAAATATTGTTCCTGCTAATATCACATTCATATAATCTAATGCAGTATCCAAATAAGCTCCACTAGCTCCAAGGAGTTTAAAAAGATAGGGAGAGGTAATAAAACCTACTATTGTTAGTACAACAGCAAGCATTTGCATAAAGAATATACCTTTATGTGCGTATAATGAAGCTAGAAAGTGTTTATTTTTTCCATTTGCATTTCCAATTAAAGCAGTAATAGCTGAAGAAAAACCATAACCTAATCCAATAACTGTAAAGAAAATCATAAAAGATAAAGATAAAGCTGAAATAGCTTCTGTAGAAATAAGACCTGCGTAGAAAGTATCTACAACATTGTACATAGTGTTAAAAAACATACCTGTACTTGCAGGTATTGCTATTTGTTTTATAAGTTTAGGAATATCATCTGTTATTAAGTGTTTTGAGTTTTTTATTCTTCTACTCATAATTTAGAACTGAGGGTTAGTCCTCAATTCTAATCATTACTGGTTTAGCAGTAACTACACCAGCTTCTTCGATTGCATTTAAAGCATCAACGATGTCTTTTTCAATTGAAGTATGTGTAGAAAGTAAAAGATGTGCACAAGTTCTATTTAGTGGCTTTTGAATCATCTTTTCGATTGAGATATTTTTATCTCCTAAAATAGTTGCAACACGTGCTAAAACTCCAACTTTATCTTCAACTCTAAGTCTTAAATAGTATTTTGTTTGGATGTCATCTTTTGACATTAGTGTTAAATCTTCACCATGTGATGATTCAAAACCAAGCATTGGTGAACCTTTTCCACGTCTTGCAATATCAACAATATTTGCAATAACAGCTGAAGCTGTAGCATCACCACCTGCTCCTGGACCATAATACATAGTTTCTCCAACTTTGTCTCCTATTACAGAAACACCGTTCATAACACCATCAACTTTAGATATCATTTCATTATTTGGAATAAATACAGGATGAACTCTAAGTTCAATTTCTGAACCTATTTTTTTAGCAATTGTTAGAAGTTTGATTGAATAATCAAACTCATTTGCAAAATCAATATCTTCAGGTGCAATATCTTGGATACCTTCAATTAAAATATCTTCAGGTTTCGCATCAATTCCATATGCAATAGAACCAAGAATTAAAAGTTTGTGTGCAGCATCAAATCCACCAACATCAAATGTTGGATCAGCTTCTGCATAACCTAACTCTTGAGACTCTTTTAAAATAGTTTCGTAATCTACACCTTCATTTATCATTTTTGTAAGCATATAGTTACAAGTACCATTCATGATACCTCTGATAGATTGGATGTGATTTGCTGTTAAACCTTCTCTTAAAGCATTAATAATTGGAATACCACCAGCAACTGCTGCTTCGTATTCAAATGGAGTTTCACCTGCAAGTTCTTGTAATTCATATCTATGATATGCAAGAAGTGCTTTATTTGCTGTAACAACTGCTTTACCATTCGCTAAAGCTTTTTTTACAACTTCGAAAGGCTTTTCAACTCCACCCATAAGTTCAACAATAATATCAATTGAATCATCGTTTAAAACTTTTTCAATATCATCCGTTAATTCAACTGTTACACCTCTATCTTTAGAAAGATTATTAACAACCCCAATTGCTGGTGTTATTTCACATCCAGCACGTGCAGTGATAATATCCTTATTATCTCTTAAGATGTTTGCAACACTTGCTCCAACAGTACCAACTCCAATTATTCCTACTTTCATTATCAATTCCTATAAACTATTTAAATATTTCTTTATATTTTTTGCTGCTTGTCTAATTCTTTTTTCATTTTCAATTAAAGCAATTCTCACATACTCATCACCATAGTGACCAAATCCAATTCCTGGACTTACCGCTACTTTTGCTTCGGTTAGAAGTTGTTTTGAGAATTCCATACTTCCAAGATGTCTAGCTTTTTCAGGAATTCTTGCCCAAATAAACATAGAGGCATTTGGTTTATTCATTTCCCAACCAGCTTCTTTAAATGCTTCAAGCATTACATCTCTTCTATAATTATATTTTTCAATGTGTTCTTGAACACATTCTTGTGGTCCATCAAGTGCAACCGTAGCTGCAACTTGAATTGGTGTAAACATACCATAGTCAAGCCATGATTTGATTCTTTTTAATGCACCAATTAGTCTTTCATTTCCAACCATGAAACCAACTCTCCATCCTGCCATATTGTATGACTTAGATAGAGTAAATGATTCAACAGCAACATCAAGTGCACCTTCTGCCTCAAAAATTGATGGCGTTTTATAACCATCAAAAGTAATATCAGCATAAGCAATATCAGAGATGATATAAAATCTCTCTTTTTTAGCTAAATCAACTAATCTTTGGTAAAACTCTGGCGTAACTGTAGCACACGATGGATTGTGTGGAAAGTTAACAAGTACATATTTTACTTTTGGAATAGATTCATCAAGTGTTGTCTGAAGTCTTTTAAAGAATAAATCTTCATCAACTCTAAAATCATCACCAAATGACAATTCAAACTTATGAATTGCTGCACCACTTAGCATAAATGCATATGAGTGGATTGGATAAGTTGGGTCTGGAACAACTGCTACATCTCCAACATTTACAATAGCTTGAACTAAGTGAACATATCCCTCTTTTGAACCCATAGTTGCACAAGCATGTTTATTTGGGTCTAAATAGTCAACCCCATATTTTCTTTTATACCAATTACAAATTGCTAATCTCAATTTGTAAATACCAGCAGATGCCGAATAACCATGATTTTTTGGTTTATCTGCTGTCTCTTTTAATTTATCTATAATATGTTGTGGCGCTGGACCATCAGGGTTTCCCATTGAGAAGTCTATAATATCCTCACCCTCACGTCTAGCTTCCATTTTGATGTTATTTACTTCTGCAAACACATAGTTTGGAAGCCTTTTCATTCTTTCAAATTCTATTTCTGGAAACATTTTTCTCTCACTCCTTAATAATTACACTTAGACCACGTTTTATATTCGCTAATGTGTATATATCATTTATTTTTATATATTTCGTTTCTTCTGGCACTTCTAAGTTAATACTTTTATGTGCTTTATCTTCTTTTACAATATCTAAAATATTTAGATGTCTATCATAAAATACTACCGATGGAAACCATTGATTCCCTGGTCTAGATAAAATATTTATACTATTTGCTTTGTTTATTTTCACAAAGTATGGTTTCAATGGCTTTCTAAATCTAACTTCTTCACCAGCTGTAATCAATCTAGCTTTTGACAAAGTAGAATTTGATGTATTAATCGTATACATCCACTTTGTATATCCCTCTTTTTTGATATCAACGATTAAGGAGTTGTGTTTAAATAACTCTTTTGATAACATAAGAGGGTCGATGGCGGCTTCGGTTTTTAGCGTTATTGTCCATTTTAGATTTGTATTTTCATCATAGATTAATTGTTTTGTAAAATAATGGTAATACCCTAACGCTTTTAATGAGTCAGAAATAATTTTAAGTGATTTTATAGGATCGTGACTTACATTAAAAGTAATAACTACATTTTGGGGAGAGTTAAATCCTACTCTTAGTAGACCATTATGCTTTAATTTCTCAATTACAGGTATATAATTTAGTGAACCATTTTTATAATAAGCACCTTTATTTGAGAACAAATGATCGATAAGACCTTTATTTACTCGATATTCATCGTAACCAATTATATTAATTATTTTTTCATTAAAACTGTTTGCCTTTAGTGATACAAGTAATATTATTGTGCTTATAAATATTTTTAACATGGTTCTTTTATCTTTATTTTTTTAGTGTATACATCAAGATTGCAGCTGCTACAGATGCATTTAGTGAGTCAAAATTATTTGACATGCCAATAGATACTTTCAAATCAAGTTTTTTTATAACTTTATTTGAAATTCCTTCTCCTTCATTTCCTATTACTAAAGCAACTTTATCTGTTTGCTCTACTTTTCCATATTTTTTTAAATCAATTCCATCCATTGTTGCACCAATAAGTGCAAAACCATATTGTTTTAATTCATTTGCAACATCAAGTGTATTTTCTGTTTTACAAAATGGAATATCTAACATAGCCCCAGAACTTGTCCTTATAAGACCTGATTCTTTTAGTGTTTTAACACCAGAAGCGATAACTCCATCAACACCTAATGCATGTGCAGATCTTAAAATTGCACCGATATTTCCAACATCAGTTAGTCCATCAAGTACAACAACAAAGTTTAATTTTTTCATTTCTTTAAAGTCTGTATATTCAAAAATAGAAATTTTTAAAAAATAACCTTGGTGATTTCCACCTTTTGCTAAAGCTTGTGCTTTTTGGTTATCAAGTTTATGTATTTTCTTTCCAAGTTTTAAAAACTTTGAAAATAACTTTTTTTCTATCTCTTTTGAAAAAAATACTTCTTCAATTATTTCTGGGTGATTTTCGAGTACATACTGTACTACTTGTTTGCCATATATTATCATGGCTAGATTTTATCTAAATATTGTTGATAAATCTCTTTCACGTTTTTGCCAGTCATTTTGGCTATTAGTTTAGCTTTTACTTTAGGTGCTATATCAAGGCTTTCTATGTCAGAAAGTGTAAGTTGTTGACCTTCAAAATTTGTAGGTTCAATAACAATAACCCACTCCCCTCGAATGTTCTCTTTTTTAAAAATTTCAAAAAGATTTGAAGCTTTATTTTTATAAGTTTTTTGATGAAGTTTAGTTATTTCTTTTGCTAAAAAAACAGTTCTATTTTCATCAATATTTTTTATCTCTTCAATCGTTTTTAGCAGTCTATGTGGTGACTCGTAAAGTATTGGTAAGATTGAACTTTCCATAACTTGTGCTAGTTTTTCTTTTCTTTCTTTCCCTTTATGAGCTAAAAATCCAAAAAATGTAAATTCTGTATGTTCAAATCCACTCATTGCAAAAGCAGTTAGTACAGCATTTGCACCAGGAATTACATCATAAGTTAAATCATTTTCAATACAGTATTGTACTAATGAAGCACCAGGATCTGAGACACAAGGCATACCTGCATCACTTACATATACAACATTTTTTTCAAAATCTTCTTTTGTTAGTGTTTTTAAAACTTGTTTTTCATTATGTGAATGAAATGATTTAAAATCATTACAGTTAAATTCTAGATTTTCTCTTTGGGATAAAAGTTGAAGTAGTTTTTTTGTGACTCTTGTATCTTCACAAAAAATAAGTTCTGCCTCCAATAGGGCATTTATAGCACGCTTAGAGATATCCTCTAAGTTTCCTATCGGAGTTGGAACTAGTGTTAACACAATACTAAATAAAAAAGATTATTTAGCTGCGTATTTAGCTTTGAATTTCTCAACTCTACCAGCAGCATCAACAATTTTGTGCTCTCCAGTAAAGAATGGGTGACAAGCATTACAGATATCTATTTTCATAGTTTCAACATTTGATTTAGTTTCAAATGAATTTCCACAAGCACAAGAAACTGTACAAGTTTTATAATCTGGGTGTATATCTTTTCTCACTTCATTTTCCTTAAAATAATTAATGTCTAACAAAAGGTCGAATCTTTGTCGCCCTTTATTAAACTCTTTTAAAAATGGACGCGTATTATACTGAAAAATACTTAATTATATCTGAATTTAAGTTATTTATTATATTTGAAGTTTTATTTTGAAATTGACTTTTATTGAAAGTATTTTGTCTTTTTGCTAGTTTTGCAGTGTTTAAAGAGATTTTATCTTCTAATTGTTCTTTTGTTAATTTACCATCAAGATATTCAAGTGTTTCAATAATTCCTATTGAACTCATACAATTAGGACTTCTTCTATAAAGTTTCTCTAGAAATATTACTTCATCAATGATACCTTCTTTTATCATTAGATTTGTACGAAGAGCTATTCTTTCTCTTAGTTTTTCCCTATCCCATAGTATTTCAAAAATTTTTAAATCTTTAGTTATAGGTTCTTTGGGATTGAGTTCAAAGTATTCTGAAGGAGTTTGTTTTGTCTGTTTGTAAATAGAATAAGCTTTTTCTATTCTATATTTATCATTTGATGCAATTTTACTCATATACTTTTTATCCAGTGAATATAGAAGTTCATAGGCTTTATCTAAAGGAATATCTAGTTTAATATTTTCTTTTATTCCTGTTGATAAACCATCTATTAAAGCTTTTAAATAAAATCCTGTTCCTCCCACAATAATCAAGTTTTTATCATTTGTTTTGGCATATTCTTTTGCTTTTTTATAACAATCAATAAACTGTATTACATCAAAGTTTTCATTTGGAAAAATCTCATCAATCCCAAAATGAAGAATATCTCCTCTTTCTTCTTTTGTAGGTTTAGCAGAAGCTATATCTATTTGTTTATAAACAGATAAAGAATCTAGAGATAGTATTATTGAGTTTGTTTTTTGAGCTATTTCTAAAGATAATCCAGTTTTACCTGAAGCAGTAGAGCCAATGATTGCAATTTCTTTCATAAAAAAGATTGTATCAAAAAAAAGATTTTAAAGAGTCTAAAAAACGGGAGAGACCCGTTTTTTATTTTTGTTATTATAATCCTAAAGATTCTAATGTTTTAAGTGTTAATGCACCTTGATTTAAGTTTTTATCTTTTTGGTATGCATTTACAGCAGCTTTAGTTTCAGAACCATATACACCATCAATCATAGTGATGTTGTATTTTTTATTTTGTAAAGCTCTTTGTAATTTAGCAACTACATCAGGAGTTGTATTTGTTTCACATAAGATTTCTTGCCATCTTAAGTAAGGCTCAGCATTTTTTACTTTTGTTTGGTATGTTTCATAAACTGCTGGAACAGCTACTTTATTCTCACGTGCAGGAGTATCTATAACTCTTGTTTTTACCATTTTACAAATTGCAGGAATTTTAACTTCTTTAGTTGTTGCAGGAGTTGCAAGAACTTTTTTAGCTACAGTTTTGTAAACAGCAGGAATTTTAACTTCTCTTGTTGTTGCAGGAGTAGCTAGAACTTTTTTAGCAATTGTTTTGTAAACAGCAGGAGTTTTAATCTCTTTAGTAGTAGTTTCTGTTGCAAGAACTTTTTTTGTAATAGTTTTGTAAACAGCAGGAGTTTTAACTTCTTTTGATGTAGGAGCATTATTAAGTGCTCTAGTTTTAACTACTTTGTAAACAGCAGGAATTTTAATCTCTTTAGTATAAGCATCTTTATCTAAAACTTTTTTAGTAACAGTTTTATAAACAGCAGGAACTTCAACTAAACACATGATATCTCCAGTAGAGTTATCAACTTTTTCAATTTCACCTCTACCTTTTTTCCATGTAGTATATGCTGGAGATACTAAAACTTTTTCAGTAACAGTTTTATAAGTAGCTGGCATAGTAACTAATTTTGTTTTTTCAGGTTCTACCATAATTTTTTCACTATCAAGTTTATAAGTAGCTGGCATAGTAACTAACTTAGTTTTTTCAGGCTCAACCATAATTTTTTCAGTAACAGTTTTATATGTAGCTGGAACAGTTACTAATTTAGTCTTTTCAGGTTCTACCATAATTCTTTCAGTAACAGTTTTGTATGTAGCAGCAACTGGAATTAACTTAGTTTTTTCAGGCTCAACCATAATTTTTTCAGTAACAGTTTTATATGTAGCTGGAACTGGTACTAACTTAGTGCTAGCTTCTCTAATTGTTACTTTCTTTTCTACAACTTTATATGTTGCAGGTGTAATTGTAATATTAGATTTAGCTTCTTTAATTAGTCTTTTCATTGGTTTAGTTTCATATTTAGCTGGAACTAAAACTTTTGCGTAACACTCTCCTGCTTGGGCATTTGGTGGTACAAGTGAATTTGCAACCGCATTACCATCTTTAGTCTCAACTTTTGACATCATTGGTTTAGAAGCAGAGTTTTCAAGAGATGCGATTCTCTGTTCTTTTGTTTCTAACTGTTGAGTTAACTTTTTAATTTCTTGTTCTTTTTGCATTAACGCTTCACTTGAATTGTTAGTAAAAGAACAACCTGTAACACTGATCATAAGTGCAGCAGCTACTGCAGATATTTTTAAATATTGAGTCATTGTTTCCCTTTTCTTTAATATGTGAGAGTATATTATCATAAAAATAATAAAATAATTGTGTAATTAGTAATAAAATTGGTAATTTTATGATATAATTTTCAAAATTTATAAAAATTAGGAGTGAAAATTGAAAAAGTTAATAGCATCTTCAATTATTGGATTAGGGTTAGCAAGTAGTTTATCTGCTGCAGATTGTATTATGGTTCCAGATTTAAATGTAGAATTTAAAAATGATTCAACAGTATATATGAATAATGAAGAGAGACAAGAAGTTGTTGAATTCGCAAAGTTCTTAAAGAAATCAGGTCTTTATGCAATAGTAGAAGGTCATACAAGTAAGTTTGCATCGGCAATGTATAACTATGATTTATCTCAAAGAAGAGCAGTTAAAGTAAGAACAGAACTTATTGCTTTAGGTGTAAATCCAAAGCAAATAAAAGGTATGGGATTTGGTGAAAGTTCACCTTTATATGATAATAATACTGAAATTGGAGCACAAAAAAATAGAAGAGTTATAGCTGAGGTTTTTAATAATTCATCTGAGTTAATTAGCTATGCTTCATCTGAAAAAGCAAGAATTTCTAAAATTAAATATCAAGAACAATAATAATAAGTAGATAATTATTTTATTATTAAATGTAACAAAAAAATAATTATAAAACATTATTTTTAAACTAAAATTAAGATATAAACCTATAAAAGTTTTTTAGAAGTTTGTATCTTAATTTATTTCTTTTTTGATATACTTCAATTTATGAATAAATTATCAAAACTTTTAAATGACTTCAACGAACTAGTAATGTTCAAACACTCAATTTTTTCTTTACCATTTATTTTTATTGCAATGGTCGTCTCTTCTGTTCAGATAAATGGAACAGGATGGTTTGGATTTAAATTATTAGTATTAGGAATACTAGCTGCAATAAGTGCACGAAACTTTGCAATGGGTTTTAATAGATATATGGATAGAGATATCGATGCTTTAAATCCTAGAACAGTAAATAGGCCAAATGTAGATGGTAGAATCTCTGCAAAACAAATGTTGATTTTTACAATAGGAAATGCACTGTTATTTATAGTAGTTGCTTTTTTTGTAAATGATTTAGCTTTATATTTATCAATACCAATACTTTTTATTATTGGCTCTTATTCGTATTTTAAAAGATTCTCTTATTTAGCACATATTATTTTAGGTATTTCTTTAGCCCTTGCTCCAATTGCTGGAGTTGTAGCAGTAAGCGAAACTATTCCTTTATGGTCTATTCTTTTAAGTATAGGAGTTATGTTTTGGGTTGCGGGATTTGATTTATTATATTCTTTACAAGATATTGAAGTTGATAAAAAATTAGGTTTACATTCAATCCCTAGTAAGTTTGGCGCAAAAAAAACAATGAATATTTCAAAAGTTTTTCATTTTTTTACTGTGGTATTTTGGTTACTATTTGTAATTAGTTCTGAAGGTGGATTATTTGCATATATTGCAGTACTAGTTGGGGCTATTATGCTTACTTATGAACATATTATTGTAAATAGAGATTTTACTAAAATTGATAAAGCTTTTTTTACTGTAAATGGTTACTTAGGAATAATATTTTTCATATTAATCATAATTGATTCAATTTGAGACATTTCTGTTACAATTATTAAACCTCTCTTAAAATATTTTTGACTATAATTAAATAATTTATTTTCGGAGATTCTAAAATGGGAAACAAACTTAAAGAGGTAACTTATCTAACCGTCAAAGACTTAAAAAAACATGATATTATACTTCCAGGAACTTACTCTAATACATTTGAAGGGATAGCAAAAAAATTAGAAGTAAATTTTGATAAAGAAAATATAATACTAAAAGACTTACAACAAGATGTTAATCATGTAGATACAATCGTAAAAAGAGCAAATGAAAATCTTACTACTTTGCATAAATCTACTTGTGATGCACAAAAAGCAATAAAAGATAAAGATGATGAATCTTTAAAAGCTATTAATAGTGAACTCTCTAAAATGCAAAAACAAATTGATTTTTTACAAAAAGAGCTTTTTTCTGACCCTTTAACAGGAGCATACAACAGAAAATGGTTTGCAGATTATTATTTACAAGATGAAAAATTTCAAAACAATGGTTTTATTGCTTTTATAGATTTAAATAAATTTAAAATTATAAATGATCAATATGGACATATAGTGGGAGATCAAGTTTTAAAGTATCTAGTGAAATTCTTACAAAATGAGTTGATATATCCTGGTGTAGATGTTGTTAGATATGCAGGAGATGAATTTATTGTATTATTTGATAAAGAAAAAACTGCATCTTTAAATGTAAATAAAATCATGAGAGAAGCACAGAAAAAACTATCTGAGCAAAAATTAAAGTCTGCAAAAATAAAAGAATTGAAATTTTCATTTTCTTATGGACTAACAAGTTTTAAAACAAATCAAGATGTAGAACACATTCTAGATATTGTAGATGATTTAATGTATAAGAATAAAGAAGAAAATAGATAAGAGCTTCTAAAAAAGCTATAAGTTTATCTATGCTATGATTCGACTTTAATTTTTAAGCGCGTCTGTGGCTCAACTGGATAGAGCACTGGGTTTCGGCCCCGGTGGTTGTGGGTTCGAATCCTACCAGGCGTGCCATTCTATTTGAAACTCCTAAATATAGGGTTTCTTTAGACTTCAACTTTTCTGGGTGTCATTTCGGTGACGTTAAGTGTCTACACTTTTCCAAAACATTCTCCAAAATTTTCATTTTTAACTGGAATATATTCAGAATATTTTTCTAATGTAACTTTAACATTTTCATGTCCCGCAATTTTGCTAACATATGTTATATCTTCGCCATTAGATATTAATGTACTAATAAAAGTACCCCTTGTTTGGTGTAAATTTCTATAATTAACATTTGCAGACTCTAATATTTTAATCCAAATTTGTTCTCTAATTTTCCCAGCACTATGAAAATGCTTATTAGATTTTTTTGTTAAAAAAACGTAAGAATTTTGACTTCCAGTAATTTTATATTGATTTTCCAAATACGGAAGTAGTATCTTTATGATAGGAATAATTCTTCTACTCTTAGTAGTTTTTAGAATATTTTTATGATTACCCTGAACAATTTGTTCTCTTACAGCAATAGTATTATTTTTAAAGTCTATTGATTCCCATTTTAAGCCTATTAATTCTGAAGCTCTTAATCCAGTAAAGAAAAATGTAGCTAACATATTTTTATCTTGATGTTGAGCAGTATTAAGAATCTTACTAATTTCCTTTTGATTAAATGGTTTTAACTTAACTCTATTGACTTTTGGATTTTCTGTTTCTTTCAGTTTTTTAGCTTTTGAAATAGGATTAAACTTAATAATACTCTCTTCAATTGCATCTTCATACATGCTATTAATACAACTTCTTATTTTTAATATTGTAGCTTTAGCTAAATGTTCTTTTTCTTGAAGATTATTTTGCCAAATTGTAATCTCACTACTTGTGATTTTATCTAGCTGTTTATTTCCAAAAGGAGCTTTCAAATATTTCAGATAGTTTTTTTCATGAGCATATATTGTAGATGAACATCTCCCTCCTTTTCTTAATTCGAAAGATCTCTCCATATACTCATTAACTGTTGGAATTTTACTGTTTGTGTTTTTAAAGAACTCACCACTTATAATTTTATATCGTAAAATTGGCATATATTGTGTCTCTGCAATTTTTCTATTTGCAGGTGTATCTTCAAGGTCTAAAGACTTTCTGTATCTTTTTCCATTGTGTGTGAAATTAACCCACAAAGTCTTTTTTATACCTTGCTTATTCTTTGATTCTTTTGTGTATAGTGTCATTGTGTTATCTCCTTTTTATTTGGTAACCACAAATCAACCATAAATACTTAATAATTATAGTTCATTTGTAGCTAAAAGACACTTAACTAGGCGGCTATAGAAGAAATAATATCTTCTATAGTCATATCAATGTTTTGTTGAATATGATTTTCTTTATCTGATATTCCCATAACCCATCTATCTAATGCTTCTTTATCAAACATTCTTTTTCTTTCTCTTTGAAAGTAGTGAATACTTGAAATAAATTCACCTCTCTTAATCATTGAATCAATAGAGTCTTTTGAATAACCTAAGTAATGAGCAGTTTCAATTGTTGACAACCATCTCTTTTCAATTTTGTTTTCAATTTTTTCATTTAATTGTTGTAGTAATTGATATATTTTTGGTATTTCATCAAGTGTTTCAAAATTAACATTCATCAAGGACTCCTTATTTGATATTTTTGATTAAAAAATCAATTTCACTTTTAAAGTCAGCATTCAATTCATTTTTGAATTTTTTAGCTTCTTCAACATTGACTGTTATCTCATTTTGGATTTTTGAAATAGATAATTTTTTAGATACTTCAAGTAAGTCATACATAAATATATTATGAAGTTTCTCTTTCATTGATTTTTCGTTAGTCTTGTCTTCTTTTAATACTTCTGATATCTTAAATTCTTTTTTTTCCAAATTTTCTTCAATTATGATAGATAAGTTATCCATTTCATTTGCAGATAGTTTAGAGATTTTTGATAATTCAATCCCTTTTATCTGTTCCTTTTTATCTAGTCTTGAAAGCATGTTTTTAAGTGAAGGAGATTTTCTATGTATTGGTTCCACTTGTGAAACTTTATTCGTAATACTTTTAATTGTACAATTCAAACTTTGAGCCATATGAGTAGAAAATGGTTCGATTGTTTCTACTCTTTTTTCTTTAGATAATGAATTGTTTTTACTTTTAAATGCTTTTGTAGCTGTTGGATGAAGTGACTCATAAATCTCTTTCTTATCTAGAATAAGATTATTTTCTTCCCATGGAGAAAGTTTTTTCCTAACTAGGTTTTCATCAATTTTAATAAGCTCTTCTCTCAGATTATTTTCATCTATGACGATGCATTCTATACATTCATAGTCTAATCTATCACATGCTGCTAATCTATTATAACCACTGAGAAGCTCATATTTTTTATTAATCGTTATTGGATTAATAAGTCCAACTTCTTTGATTGAGTGTGATAACTCTTGTATTATTTTTTCATTTTGTCCATTGATTTTTTCTTGTGAATATTTTATTTCCATAATAGGAACATATATGATTTCCATTTTTTATCCTTTGTATTTTTAATTTGATTAAGCTACTAGTTGGCTTGGACTGTAATCTGTATTATTTAAGTTTGAAGGTTTATGTAGTAAAGAGTTTTTAAATAAAATTAACTCTTTAACATCTTTTACTTTTCCATTTAATTTATTACTAGTAACTTCTTTTCTAATAAAGTCACCAACTTCGATATCAAATTTGTTTGCATAATAATTTAATATTGGATGAGCATTATTGTTATAAATGAAATTAATATTTTCTAACTCTTTTATGATTTTTAAATGGTCAAAGTAAAGATTGTAATTTATGACACAATCTTCTAGGTCTCTAGAAGTCATATTTGATAAATGTTCTTCACTTAGTATTTTTTTTCCCTCCTGAATGTAAGGAACATCAAGGTTGAATAAAACATTAGGGTTACCTTTAAATTCGTCAAGTATTTCAAAAAAATCCTGGTTTCTAAATTCAATTTCTACTTGATTATAGATTTTAGAAAATTGTCTGATTTTTGGAATTTGATTAAAAAGAACACTATGATATCTTTCAATATCATAGACTTTATATGTAAATTTAAAATCAGTATCTCTCGCACCTTCTGAATTGTCATATTTTGGAATACCTGAGAACATCACCCCTTGAAGGAGTAAAAAAATAACACTTGTTCTAATGCCAAACTGATTGTTTTTTTGAAGTTGCATAAACTTTTCATTTAGTTCAAAATGAATTTGTTCATATTGTTCTAATCTAAGAATAAGCCCACCATATTTTTTAATGTACTTTGTTCTAATAATCTCTGAATATTCAGAGATTAAAGCTTCAGAGTTATTTCTAATATCATCATGTACTTGAACAAGACAAGGGTTAATATCATTTACTATGACTTTTTTAACACCACTTAGAATTAATGAATCCATTAAAACTATTGTTGAATTCATTGCCCCGGCAAAGCCATCAATGAAAATGTCAAAACTTTTTCCAGTTTTTTCTATTTTCTCTAGATATAGTTTTTCAAAGATATAATTTAGTTCAACTTTCATTTTTTGTTTTGAACCAGGGTATTGGAAAACAACTCTCACCCCTTTATAAAACAAGTAAGAAAAGAAGATAAAAGTTTTTGTGAACTCTTCTTTAGATATTTGATTTTGTATTAATTTTTCTTCGAGGATTTGAATATCCTCTTTTAATAATTTTTTCATTATTAACTCCTAAAAGAAAACTTTTCTGTTTTAGAAAAGTAAGATTAGGAACTTAACTTTGACAAAACTGTAAAGTTAAGTTCAGTCAGTAGTCTTAAAGAATAAAATCTCGTTTAACAGTAAGTTGTAAAAGAAGTAATCACATATGGAAGTCAAGTGATTATTTACACAGTGTGTTTCACACCAAAGAGATTTTTTTGTTATTAACTCATTGAATTAAAAGTTAATCTCTTCACATAAAAGATTTGAATTTAACTCAGAAGTTTTCAACCAAAGACTGCTATTAGTTGGACTTTTTGAGTAAGTCTTTTAAATTGAAGAAATTGTATGAAATTAGAGTGGGACTAATCCCTCTAAGTAAAGATTTGCTAAACTATTTGAAAAGAATTTGGAAATTTATATGGAAGAAGAATTTAGAGAGTTAAGTGAAAAGGATTTAACTTATAAACCCCGAAAGAATTATTCTTATATTATTGCTAATGTAATACTTGAATCTATTTGCTATCACAATAAAATAAATGAACCTCTAGAGGTATATCAATTTAAAGATATTGAATTTTATAACTGGATAGATGGAAATGAAGATATTCTTGAAGTTTTAAATAAAAGTACAAATATATATAAAGAAGCAACAAGAATTATTAGGATATTTAATTTAGTTAAATATAAACGTCCAAAATATGAACTATCAACAGAGAAATGGTTTAAGGAAAGAAGTTTTTCAATTGAAGATAATACAGTATTGAAAGAATTGATGCCATTACTATTGTACTACGTTGGAAACTGTTATGAAGGTTCTTATACTTTATTTTTTGAAAAATTAGATTTTTTAATTGAGTATGTTATTAAACCAGCAATAGAACATAATGAATCTTTTGAAAAAGAAAGAAGTGTGATAGATAGTATTAATAGTTTGGAAGAAGTTTTAATATTAGATGAAGATAATAATGAAGTTTTTGTTGTGGCTATTAAAATAAAATTATCTAGAGCTTCAAATAATAAGGTTGAAAAAATCTTAGTCTATGAGGATAATGAAGATTCTTCCATAAAAGAAACTTCTATTAATAGAGTAGTTTTAAAACAAAAAATATCTAATGAGAAAATGACTAGTAGTTCTTTTAATTCAATGTTATCTTATAAATCAAATTTTACAGATTATGAAGATAGTTATAATGGATATATTGAAGCTTTACTTGAATGTGATAGCTATATTTATGAATATTTCCAACTTAAACCTCTAAAAAATATGCAAGTTTTTGATACAGAAGAAAGAAAAAAAGAACTTATAAGAAATGAAATATATCCTAACCCAAAAGACAATAAATTTTACATCATTGCTGATGATACTGAAGAAAGGATTTTATCGACAGTTCTCCATTGTCTACCACATGCAGCTATTTTAGAGAATGATTATTTAAATGAAAAACTTATTCAAAAATTTAAAGACTATTCAAAAGGTGTAGGTTTTGATATTTGTCCTCCTCCAAATAATTCAGATGAACCAAGTTCAGATTTTAAAAGTGAAATAGAAGATAAAAATTCTGAAAAAGAAGAGAATAAAAATAAACAATCTTCCCCAAGTGATGAAGAGAATATAATAATGAAAGATTTAAATAAAAATATTTTTTAAAAGTCTTGTAGTCAAAATGACTACAAGCTTAATTAACGTTATTTAGATATAAAATTCGTTTATCTGTTTGTGGGTGTTCTGCTAGTAATCTCATTAGCACGGATTCATTTGTTTGATAAGTCCCTTCAATCTCTTTAATAGTTTCTAAGGCTTCAATCATAGAATTATTAGGAGATGAAGCCATCCCTATATAATCAGCTAAATGTTCCGCTTGTTTTGAAGCAAAAGCTCTTACATAGTTTAGAATATAGTTAAAAATTGATATTAAAACAAAAATGACTTTTGCAGTCAAATAAATAGGAAACATAAATATCAATAAGAAAATATTCTTTTTACTAAAATTAAGTAAATGTGTTGAGATATAATCAGAAGTATATTGAGCATAAGGAATAAAATAAATGATTGAATAATCTAATATTTTATAAATAGCGTCTTTATTAAGGATATGTCCTATCTCATGTCCTATAATTGCTTGAAGTTGATTCTCTTCACTTTGTTTAGTAAGTCCATCAAAGACAACAATAGCTTTACCATTTAAATTACTTATCGCAAAAGCATTATAGATATCTTCTTTTGAACGAATTAAAATAATATCCTCTGATAGATTTAAAGCTGATTTAGCTTTTAAATAAGCTTTTCTAACTTTTTCAGTTAGTTCATCTTCATACTCTTTATTTAAATCTATTTCTATTATTTCATCTTGTAATTCTAAATTGTCTTTGACAAGTGAACGAATATCTTTTTTTAAAGTTCTATTTACTTGAAATAAAATCAATAAAATAGTAATAATTAAAGGTAAATCATAAACATATTGATACCACTGTGCTTTTGCAATAGTATGTTTTAGTAAGGTTTCGTGTAAAACCATAAAAGGAACTGTTATTGCTGTTTGTAAGATAAAAAATGAAATTACAAATATCACAATTAAAGAAATCCACTTTTTAACTGAGGTATTTTTTGTTTTACTTAAATCTATACTACTGTTTTGCATTATCTGCTCCTCTTACTTTTAAACTATAAACGATTTTATCGCCAACTTGTATTTTTTTTCTTTCCATAATGTACTCCTTTAGCTTATACATATAAGTATAATATTATTGATGATACAAAAATTATATTTAAAGATAAATTATACATATATGTATTATTGATTTTTCTTTTAATGGCGTAAAATTCTTTTTAATTATACATATATGTAAAAAGGTTTTTAATGTACAATTTCACACAAGAAGAACTAATAAAGTTTCATAATAAAATTTCTGATAATGTGAAAAAGGTAAGAAAAGAAAAAGGTTATACTCAACTTGATTTATCTTTGGAGTTAGGTATGAAAAACTCTAGTTTTATTTCCCATGCTGAAAATCATAAAATTGAAACACATCATTATTCAATAGAACATCTATATAAAATGTCAGTTATTTTTAAAGTTGAATTATCAGCGTTTTATTAATTACAGAAAGAAAATAACCCTAATTCAAATATAAATTATTATACTCCTTATTTAAAATAGGCTCTTTCTTTTTTTCAATTAAAGAGTCCAAATATTCATTAGTTAAATTATCTCTTTTTAGTTCATTTTCAAAGATTGTTTCAAAGTCAATTTCCTTCATAATCTCTTTTGAGGTATCAACAATTTTTTTTAAATGTTCTTTCATATTATTGGCATCTCTATCCCAAGATTTTAAATATAGTTCTGAATTTTGAGTAATACCTATATGTTTAGAAACAATATAAGCAACACTTTCTCGTTCTCCCTCTTTTTGTGAAGTATCTAAATGTATCTTTTTATAATTATCTTGTCCGTGCATTAAATGGTGTCCTAACTCGTGGAATAGTGTTCCAACTTTTGAATTTAAAGACTTTTTAGAATTTGAGTTTATAACTATATGTTTATTACTAATTTGATAGTAACCTCCAAGTGATTCTTTGAGTTTTTTTTCTTCAATACTTACGTTAAATTTCTTTTTTACTTCTTCGTATAATTCTTGTAACATTTCTTTTGAAATTGTTGAGTATGGATTGCTATATGATAAAGGTTTTATTTTTTCTAACTCTTTGGCATTAGTTTGAGAAACATCAAACACTGGTACTAAAATAAATGATATATCAGTTTTGATTTTTTGATTATTATTGTCAAGGATATATTTATATCTTCCTTTACTATCTTTTATTGCTTTATTATTCTCATCTCTTTGAACTTTATAGTTTTGTTTTGGAGCAAAGACTTTTAAAGCTTGTCGTCCTTTATTAACCTTTACTTCCATATTTTGCCATTGTTTAAAACTTGATACATAAGATAAGTCCATAGCTCTTAATTGAGCTTGTGAGTTTAATAACCAGATATTGTTAAATGAATAGTTGTTAAATCTTGCAACATTAGAGTAAAACTCTTTTACTATCTCTTCTGTTTTAGGATTATCAAGTTTTTTAATTAATTCTTCTAAATCTTTTTCAATATTAAATTGTTTTGTATCTATTTGTTTATTTTCATTTTTTGACATAGTTTTTCCTTTATTTTAAATTTTTTTGTTCATAACTTGGTGATTGTTTTAAAGCTTGTTTTTTAGTATTAATTTGGCTTTTTACAAATTTTAAATAACTGTTATACAATTCAAGTTTATTTGATAGGATTTCTTCTTGTGAATACATTTTAAGTGAATTATTTGAAAGTAGATAGTTTTTTACATTTATCTTTTCACTAAATAGTTTTTTGATTTTCTCTTGATTCTCTTTGTTTTCAAGTAGAAGGATTAACTCAACATCTAAGTTTCTTATTTGTCTATTAATATTGTCTTGTTGGTATTTAAGATTTTCTTCTATTTGCCTTCTTTTATGTCTCTGTTCATTCTTCCAATAGTTCTTACTTCTTACAACAGAAGTTATAAAACTCTCTTGATTGATTTCACCATTTTTTAACTTTTGATTTTGAAGCTTTTCAAAAAAGTTGTGTTCTTTGTTTGTATATAAAGTAAAGTCTTTTAATGATTTAAAACAGTTATTTCTATAAGTTTTCATTTCCTTTACATAGTGAAATACAAAACTATTTTTGTACTCCTTTAAAGACTTTATGGAGTCATTTATAGTTTTTATATGTAATAGAGTATGAGATATTGATTTTTTAACTGAGGATATTTCTTTAAAGAGATTCTTTTTTTCTTTTAGAATATAATATTTTTGAGTTCTTGAAAAATTAAAACGACTCTTTTTATCTTCAAAGATTCCTCTTGATATTTGATATAGAGTATCTATTTCACTTTTTGCAATAATATGGTGTTTTTTGTTCTCATAATAAGATTTTATTTTTTCTATTTTACTCTCTTTCATTTCATTGAAGGTTTTAACTCCTAACTTTTCCCTAGTTTCTTTTTTTGTAAAAAATTGAATATAATTAGTCATTAAAGATTTTTTATAATTAACTTTAAAGGGCTTATCCGTAGGGATTTTATTGGAAACTACAAGATGATAATGTTCCATATTAATATTTTCACCATACTCATTTTTTCTAGGTTTTTCTTCAATAGCTAATAAATAGTTTTTGTCTTTGAAGTCATTTTGAAGTTTAGAGATAAATCGCTCTCTTAGATTTAATTGTTCTTCTTTATCAAGCTTTTCCCACCGTGAAACTTTACAAGGACTTATGATGATGTGTTTTAAGCCAATTTCTTCTACTTTTCCCTTTTCAAATAATTGTATTTTCCCCTCCTTGGATTCTGATTTAAGATAATTAATTAGTCCATACTTTTCTCTATCATAGTAGTGTTTATCTTCCTTTTGTTTATTTTGGACAACTTTAACTATTGGTTGTAAAGATTCTTCATTAACAGACTTTTTATATTTAAATTTACTCATTTGAAGCCTTTAAAACATTTTGTAATTGTTTAACATAAGAAGCTAATAGAAAGATTTTCTCTTTGCTATTATTAGTTTTATTTACTTGTGTGATTAAGGAGTTAATAACTGGTGTATTTACAAGTTTAAATAGTTTTTTATAGTCATATTCAACTTCTCTTTTTAATCTTAATTCTTTATTGTTTTTTGCTTTTAAGTTATTGATATATACAGAGTAAGAAGAGATTTTCTTGATAGTATCTTGGTTTATATTTGATTTTGAAATATCATATTGACTGATTAATAAATAAAGTAAATTTTCAAACTCTCTTATTATATGTTTCTTTAATGGATCTTCTTCTTTTTTTGAATTAAAAATCTTATCTTTACAGTATGCCGTTAAAGTCATTTTAGAGTTACTTACTTTTATTTGCAAATCTTGATACTCTTTTTCTTCTAAATAGACTGATATTTTCTTTCTTTTCATAAAATACTCTTTATGATAGTGAAAAAAGAGATTCAACATCACTCATAATTGAAGAAGCTATTAGTTTTGAATTTTCTTTTATATAGATTTTAAAATGTTTATAATCAAAACCATTTAACAGAGCAACTTTTTTAATTAAGTATTCTCTATCTCTATCATTAAATTCTTTTTGTTTGAACATTGTTTGAAGTCTTTCAATCTCACCTTTGTATTTTTCAATTTCTTCTTTTTCTAAGATATCAAGTATCTCTTTTTTTATTTCTTGTAACTTCTTTTGTCCTTGTTTAAACAAATAAGTTTTACTTACTTTTGAAACTGTTTTTAAAGCTTTATCTTTTAAGTTCTTTACTTCATTTAGCCTAGGTAAGAACTCTTTTTTTTGATGTGAATCTAATTGATTATAAAGTTCTACTGTATTGAAGTATTCCTCTTTTAATATTTCATTTGTCATAATTTTCTCCTTGGAATTTTTTTAGATACGAAGAAAAGGATGAGTCATTGTTATTACTTTTTTGATAGTTCTTTTTATAAGAGATATAATCAATAGACAATTTTTTTAAGACTCTTAATTCAGTAGTTGAAAAAGTTAAAGTTTGGGAATTAGAATTAGATTCTTTTAGTTTTATTGATGCAAGTTTGAGTTTGGTTTTTATTGAATCAATTATTGTTATATCAATATCTAAAATATTAAGGTAAAGAATATTATCAAAGACTTTGCTGAACCTTTTTAAATTCTTTTTATTTAGTGAAATAGTGTGCATGACCTTCCTTTAATTCGTATCTATTACTTATTTTAATAAATGAGACTAGATGTCAAAAATAATTTAATTGATTGTCTCTAATTGTAGTTTTATCTTTTTCTATAACCCAATCAAACTGTGTTTGTGACGAGTACGTCTATCCTGCTAATAGAAATTCTTAAAAATTTGATTTAATCACTTACCTTGCACTTGTTAATTTATATAATGGTACAAATGTAAAATGTTAGGTTTGGAAATTGATATGAATAAAGATTTATTAAAAGAGTATTTAAAAGATGCAGGTTTTGATTACCATACAAAGAAATTAAAACAAGCAGAGTATGCAAAGAATATTGTATTTAAAGGTAAGAATAGGACTTATACCCTTGAAGAAGTAAATGACTATAAACGTAAAACAAAACCACGTCTTGTAAATAATGAAAGTAGCTCAGTTCATAGACATATAATGGATAACCATAAATTAGCTATTTTTCAAATTCGAACAATAAACCCTAAATTTAATATACCTTCAAATGTTTTATCAGTTAAAGAGATTGATAGACATTTAAAATTACAGTATCAACAGTTTATGAACTATTTTGATTATATGAATAATTTTAAAATTGATGGTAATAGGTTGAATAAGCAATATGTGTGGATTTTAGAATTAAGTAAAGCATTAAATATCCATTCTAATTCTATTGATGTTCTAGAAAGTAAATCAGATTTAGAACACTACTTGAAAAGTATAATATATTCTAAAAATAAGAACAATATTGGAAAAATTCAACTTATTATTACAGAATATACTTTGAAGCATTTAGAAAGACTATTTAAAGATTTAAAAATAAGAGTTAAAAATAAATATATACAATTATCTCTAAAAAAAATTGGAGAAAAGTTCTATATAAAAGGAATGGGAGGTAAAGTTGAAGAAGGAATTTATTTTAAACTACTTACAAAAGAGAAAAACTCAAAGCTAAAACTAATAAAGTATTTTTATAAAAATATATTGAAAGAACGCAAACAAAAGCCTACAAAGGAACATTTTATTTTTGGAAGGTTGGGTTTTAGGATTAAGCAATTTAGTAAAGACTTTTTTAATCGAAAAGTTAAAAAGTATATTTTATATAGAACTAATAATAAGCTATTCTCTATGATTAAGAATAAAAATAAAGATATTCAATTAACTCCAAGTATAAAAGATTTAAAAACATTTCTTTTTTATAGTGCTTCACTTTTTAGGAAACAATTTTTAAGATATGAAAATTATGAGAATATGAAGTTTGTATATTATTTGAAGAATAAGAAGTTTGATACAAAATGGGTTGAGATAGTTAATCTAAATACCTATGAAAAAGGAGGTTTTTTGGAGAGTTTTTCAAGTAATGGAGATATTTATAGGGAAGAAGATTTTTTAGGTAAATACGATAGAAATATTAAACAGTTTTTTAAAGAATTAACAATTAAAAATATATTAACAAGAGATTCTTTTCTTGAAAACTATAAATCAAAAGAGTTTTATATGAAAAGATTAATCTCAAAATTATGGGTAGGGTACTTGGAGTACTTACATTATTGCGTCAGAAGAATCGGACTTAATGAATATATGGAAGAGTTAATTAGAAATAAATGTAGACTTTCAATAAGAGTAGATATTTTTGAGAATTTTTAAGTGTAAAGTTTGAGTTCTATTCCAATTGGACAATGATCTGAACCTTCAATCTCATCTAAAATAAATGCATTTAATAATGAATCTTTTAAATCTTCAGAAATGAATATATAATCAATTCTCCATCCTTCATTTTTTTCTCGTCCTTTTGAGCGATATGACCACCAAGTATAAGCTTCATTTTTTTCTCCATGTATATATCTATATGTATCTATATATCCTTTCTTTACAAATTTATCCATACAAAAACGTTCTTTATCTGAAAAACCTGACTTATCATATATCTTACTTTTTTTTAAATCAATATCTCTATGTGCAATATTGAAGTCTCCACAAATTATAATAGATTTGCCTTCTTTCCTAAGTTTTTCACAATATTTGTAAAATTTATTAAAAAATTTTATTTTAAAGTTTAATCTAGTTTTAGAAGTTTTACCATTAGGGAAATATACATTAAAGATAATAATGTCATTATAATGATGTTCAATTATTCTACCCTCAGAATTTGAATCAACAAATTCACAAAAGTTAGAGTTAGAGAGAGGTATATTAGAGTATGTCAATGTTCCTGATAAGCCTTTATTTTTACCACTATTGACAATTGAAAAAGTGTAACCCTTATTTATATTACTAGGTACCTCTTTCTCTATTGCTTTTATTTCTTGAAAACATAAAATATCTGGCTTTATGTATTCTATCCATTCAAGAACATTTTTTTTTGATAAGGCTCGAATTCCATTGACATTCCAAGAATAAATTTTTATAGACATATTAAAAAGTTAAGTTATCCGTTGAAATATTTAGAATATCTCGTAAATCTTTATTCAGTATTGTATTTGTTACTAGGTTCTTATTTTTCATGACCAAAACTATATTATAAAATTGCTAAATAGTGACAACAAATTATATAAGAATAAATTATTTTTAACTCCTTTTAGGAAATATTATTAAATACTTTTAATATCTTGCAAATTGCAATAAAATAAGAAAACCAGAAAATATGCGATATAATTCCATAAAAAATTAATAGGTAATTATGGTAAAAAAAGAAAATAAAAAAACAAATGAAGAAGTTGAAGAAAAACCAGTAGACCCAAGGAATAAACTAAATGAATTAAATGGGAAAGCATGGATGCCTGAAACAAAAAGTTTTGTTTATCAAAAAGGATTAGGTTCAAAACATCCTCATGCACAAATAGAAAAACAGCATCCTGCTCCATTTTCTTATCAAGATATTGAGAAATTGATTAATTTTTTCACGAAATCAAATGATATTGTATTAGACCCATTTTCTGGGGTAGGATCTACAATTAAAGCAGCAGCTTTAAATAATAGAAAAGGTGTAGGGATTGAATTATCTGAACATTGGAACAATTTAGCAAAAGAAAGAATAGAGTTTGAAGTAGGAGAAGGTGAATCTAAAAATCACACTTTTATAAATAATGATTGTAGAAAAGCATTAGATGAAATAAAGAAAGAAAGTATTGATTTTGTAGTTACAAGTCCTCCTTATTGGTCTATTTTAAATAAAAAAGCTGATCATAAAGTTAAAACAAGAGTTGAGAATGATTTGAAAACCAACTATTCTGACGATGATGATGATCTGGGGAATATTGAAGAATACAACAAGTTTTTAGATATATTAGTAAAAGATGTAATTTTAAAATGTGGTAGAGCGCTAAAAGAAAAGAAATATTTGTGTTTAGTTGTGTCAGATTTTAGGAATAAATCTGAATATATAAGTTTTCATAGTGATTTAATACAAAGAGTAAATAATTTAAAAATAGGTAAATATAAATTTTCATTACAAGGTGTTAAAGCTTTGTTACAAAATCATAAATCTCTAATGCCTTATGGTTATCCTTATGCATATGTAGAGAATATCCATCATCAATATATATTAATCTTTAGAAAAGTCTAAAATATGATTGAATTCAATAAGAGTTATCAAGCAAATTGTGATATTTTTTTAAAAGATTTGATAAAAGAAAATATTAAATTTGATTTAGTGCTTACTGATCCACCTTATAATTTAAAAAAAGACTTTGGGAATAATAGTGATAATTTGACTCTTGATGAATTTATCTCTGTAAGTGAAGAACGAATTTCGGACTTAAAAAAGTTATTGTCAAAGAATGGAAGTGTTATATGGTTTGGTATACATCATTTTATTGGTTTTATTCAAACAATAATGTATAAAGAGGGCTTACATTACCGTAGAATGAACATATGGTTTTATGAGAATGGATTTTCAAGAAGTAAGAAAACTCTTCAAACTCAGTATGAACCATTTTTATGGTTTTCAGAAAATGATAAAAAATGGGTTTATAATGTTGATGATGTAAGAGTCCCTTATAAAAGTAAAGATAGATTAAAAAACCCAGTTTATTATAAAGACTCAAAAGGGAATAAGAAAAAATGGGAGCCCAATCCAAATGGAGCGATGAGAGGTGATGTATGGCAGTTCCCCACATTATCAGGTTCATTATATAAAAATGAAAGAACAAGCCATCCTACTCAAAAACCTGAATCGTTGATAACAGAAATAATAAAAGCATTTTGTCCTAAGAATGATGAGGGTTTTTATGAAGGAACAATTTTAGACCCCTTCCATGGATCAGGAACATTAGGTGTATGTTGTGAAAAATTGAATAATGAAGGGCATAAAATTAAATGGCTTGGCATAGAATTAGAAAAGAAATGGAATGATATTGGTATTCAAAGATTATCAGAAGTAAATAAGTAGTTATCTACTTATTCGCTTCTAAAATATTTAATTCTCCTTCACTTATTGAGCAAGTGTTATCTAAAACTTTTTCCAGTGAACTTCGGATTGAGTATGAACTATAATCTGTATAAAATTCTTTTATTTTTTCTATATCAAGTTTTTTTCTATTCCATAATATAATTAATAATGCACCTAGTGTGATTGAATAAACTTTATATTCTGTTACTTCTTTTATATCTGCAATTACATTCCAATATTCTGAACGTTTATTTGGCAAAGAATAACTAATAATTAAAGGACATAAATCTTCTTTTTTTGTATTATATCTTGAATGTAGTACCGCAATATTATCCAAAATATTTCTTGGAGAATTTAGGATGTCATTCCCAAATTCGACTTCAGAAACGCCAACTGTTGATTTATCTGAGAATAATAAATCCATTCTAATATTAACATCTCCTCTTCTACGTATTACACTTTCCATTCCAAGTATAATTAATAGGTTTCTACTAATTAAATTTGGAAACTGTAGAGATAGTTTTGAATTAATTTCATTGATTTTTGAATATACATTTTGTAAATGACCATCTAAAACTTCATTTATATAATTATCTCTATCTACTGAATTAAAATGTTCTTGAATCTCATTAAAAGTTTCTTTATCATATTCTACTTCCTCATAATGTTCTGATTCAAATGAATTTACTTCTGCAATATTAAGTTCATTAAAAGAAATAGCCCCAAAATCGCATCTTTCTATACATAAGGCACAGGAAATACATAAATCTGAGTTAATACTTGGAGAAGAATCTTCTATTGACCAAGTTATTGCTTGAGAAGGACAAACAGAGTGTTCTAAATCAGATGGAAATTCATTTATGATATCAAAGTTAAGTTCTTCTTTTGAAAAGTGCATACATTTTGGTTCTTTACAGCTAAAACAATTTGAATATATAACTTTTTCTGAATCTTTAATTGAATAAAACGGTCTCCCTTGATCATCATATTTAATAGCTGTTATATTTTGATAATTTTTTAATAAATAATTGCTATTTCTTGTTTTTTGTTTATAAAGTGTTAATTGATAGGTATCCATGTAAGTTCTCCAGTTTTTGTTTTTCAAATTTTTCTTCACTTATATGATTTAAAATACATAGTTTTAATAAGGTATGGAAATCAATGATACCAATTTTAAAATGGAATGTTTTATAGATATCATTTATTAAGCTTTCCACCTCTGAACGATTGTTTGGAAGTAAATATCCTACTACAAGAGATGTTGTTTCCTTTGTACTTGTATATTGTTTTCTTGATGATAATATAATTTTGTTTTCTAATGCTTGTCTTACTGCTTTAGTTGAAATATTATGTTCTTCACCAGGTGATTTTATTTCTATAGGAATAGAATACTTTTCATCATCAATAGTTGCATCAAATCTATTTGAATTTACTCCAGGTTGAGAATTAAAACAATTAAAATCCAAACTTTTGAATAGTCCAGCAATTAAAGGATAAAACTCACTTTGATTAGATTTTACAAAACTTTCCAATTTATTACTAATAATACTATCTAAATTTTTTCCCTTATCTAATTCCTCCATTAACTCATTCAATAAATCTATTTCAAATCTGTTTTGATTCTTGTTACTATTAGAGCTAAAGGAAATTATTTCTCCTAGCTGTAAGCCTTCGTGAGTTGTTTTTATAGCTGGCTTATCTCCTTCCTTTTCTTCTTGATTCTTAGGGAGTAGCGATGGAAAGTATTTAGTTAGTATCTTTGATGAAAATTCTTGATAAGGTGAAAATACTAGGTTGTCCTCTATACTTTTTTCAATTTTTTGTACTTCTCTTAAATCTTTTTCTTTAAGTTCCATTGCTTCTGTATTTAGTATGAAATTACTTCTTTCTAACATTTGATAAAAAGCAAGGCGAATAATATTTTCTTTACACGTAGCATATTTACTATCTATGTCAGTTTCTCTAATATCTATATATGAAGTTATTTTATTTACATAAGTTTCACCAAAATCTGTTAAGTAATAGTATTGAACAGATCTTCCATAGTGGTTTTTTGTAGATTTTTTTTCTGCCCAATCTGTCCATAATAAAGCTGCATTTGGAAATCTTGTATTATTGCTTCTAGTAGCTTTACTTAAAACTTTGTCTGTACTTCCCTTTACTTTAGATAAGTTTGATTGAAGATTAGAAAAACTTTTTGTTCTTAAATCTTTTATATACTCTATCATTTTATTGAAATTTTCTTCATTATCAGGATTTAAAGATAAAGGGCCTAGAATCATCTCATCTCTTGAGATATATCCTCCTAGTTTTTTCATAGTTTTAAGAATTGTAAAAAACGGACGTAATCTATACCCTCCAAGTACATTTAATACCTTATTTGGGTATACAACCCCAATTAAACATTCTCTCATAAAAGGTTTTGGATTATCCCCAATTAGGCTACAGTGAGCACCTAGATATGTAAATTGGAATTTTAGACTTTCCCCTTCTATTGAATGTATCCAGCCTAAAAACCTATATATTTCAGAATACATTTTTGACTGATTATATAATGGATCTTTTGTTCTATCATCTCTAGTTGATCTTCTTAATGCTTCAGCACCCATGTAGCCACTTGACGTAGCAAGATTCTTAGATGTAAGTATCATTGAAATGTCATCTAAAGTAAATGGTTGAAGGCTATAAAGTTCGGCGTAAAGTTCTTTAAATATATTGATTAAATTATTAAAGTCTGAACCAGGATTTGGTAATCTTAACATTAAAATCCTTTTTTTGCGTAATTGTAGTAGAAAAATAATATTTATGCAACTTTTTTAATTGTAAATTATTGGAATAAATTAGTTTTAATAATGTAGAATACAAAGTATAAAAATAAATGAGAAGATATAATGAATGAAGAAGAATTAAGAAAAAAAATATACGAGAGGTTAGGTTTAGAATTTGGAAGTCTAGTTTCTGAAAGTGGTAATGATTGGCAGAGAGCTAAAGATGAGGTCTTAAAAGAAGAAAGACAGAAAGAATTTGAAAAGTTAAAGGATATAAACCCTACAGACTACTTAAATATAAATAAGGACTCTGAAGAATTTAAAATGGCTTTAAATTCAACATTTATTGAGTCTTACAATTTAAAAATTCTTCTTGCCCAAAGAGATGATTTAATAAGCGAAGAAATTGACAAACTAATATTTTTTAGAGACAAAGATATTTTAATCAATTTAAGTAAATTCCAGAAATTAACAATTGAGCAAATAGATAAAATGTTACCAATAAGTGTATATCTATGTAAAAAGAATTTGATAGAAAATCAAGAACTAACTTCAGAACATAAGGATAAACTTATAGGTTTAATGAATAATAGTAGCCTTGATTATAAAGACTTAATAGATAAAATAAATATATAAATTACAATTTGTCATTTAATAGGTTTTATTTAGAATATTTTATAAATGAGGAAAATGTAAAAGTATTTAAAAAAGAGAATAATGAATACAATAGAAAAAGAGTTAAAACTTTCAAGAAATAATTTGGATAATCATTTGAATAGAAATAATAAAAGTATTAGTGTTAGTAAGAACACTAGTAACGGTATTATTCTAAGAGATTTAAATTTCAACACTGAGATTATTAGTTTTACTGGAAATGATTGTAACTATTCATTGATAGATAAAGATAAAAACTTAATAGATTCAAATAATATAAAAATGCTTACTTTTAATAATTGTAGTTTTGAATACTTCCCTATAATTAGGTCCTCAAATATATGGAAAGTTGAATTCTCAAATTGTAACTTCTATTCTAGTGAAAATTTAAAGAGTAGTATTCTTTCCTGTACTAATAAAAATAAAAAAGTATATTTTAATAAATGTGAGTTTGAAGCATTTCATTTAGGAGACATTAGTGATATTCAATATAATAGTGAAGTGAGATTATCCTTCTTTGATATCTCAGAGTGTGAATTTGGAGAATTAACAATAGAAAATATTGAAATTATTTCAAAGTTTTATATTAATAAGCAATACGATGGAAATAATAGTGTATGTAAAATTGAAAAACTTTTAATAAGTAATTCTATATTTAGAGAGAATTTTAAATTACACCATTGCGAGGTTGATGAAATTAATATAAAAGATACAGATTTCGAAAAAAATGCAGATTTTTATAAGAGTCATTTTAAAAGTGGATTTATTTTAGATGAAGGAAAAGATTTAACAGATATTTATTTTCAAGCAATAAATTTTAGAGGATTAACTCTTTTTGGAGATACAATATTTGATAATAAGTTTCATCTTAAATATATAACTCTTGAGGGTGCAAGTCATTTTAGAAATGCAAAATTTAAAAAAGGATTAGACTTAGATTATACAAATGTTAATATGGATAATCCAATAAACTTTTTTGGGATAAAAGGGTTAAGTAGTAAAATATCTAAATTAAACACATCTCAAGAGACTTATAGGGTAATAAAATATAACTTTGAAGAATTAGCAAATAAGTTAGAAGCAAATAAATATCATAATTTAGAATTACAAAAACATAGAAAAAATATATATAAAAAAGTTAAAGACTGGTTTTTCTATGATGAAAAAATAAAACTTAGTGATTTATTAGATGGTATTGTTTCAAGTATTCATTGGGCAAGTTCTATACATTCAAGTAATTGGTTGTTATCATTAATATGGATATTTATAGTTAGTTATTTAACAAATTTATATTTGTTTAATGTGTATTTACCTTCATTAGAATGTATGTTTAAATATATAAATATTTTATCTAAGCTTGAAGATTTTAATCAATCGTATTTAGTAATGACCTTGAATAAAGTCTCACTAGGTTATTTATATTATCAGTTTTTAACTGCGGTAAGAAAAGACACTAGAAAATAAGTGTGTCATGTTATTCAATGTGATTTTTTTGTAACTGTTCCATATCTGTTCCAAAATTAACTATAAATTTAGGTTATATAATTTCAAGAAGTCTTTATTTATGGTTATATATAGTTATCTGTGGTAGTTTTGTTCGAATCCTACCCTGTATACCGTTCCACCACATTCGCATATTTAAAATAAGAGCATAATTTTTACTTTATTTATGAAAGTTATCTGCTTTAGTAAATGTTTCGGTGACGTATAGGTGCCATTTATTACTATTAATTAAGATTTTTAATATTTTCTAAAAACTTAAAAGTGTGTATTTATGGTATTAAGTGGTATTTACTAGTTTGATTGATGAAATCCTACCAGGCGTGCCATTTTTAATCTAAATCATATGAAGTAATAATATTTATTAGCAGTTATGATGCTAAATCACATTTAAAACAATTAGTTATATCTTTACATGTAGCGCAAGCTGGTGCGGTTTTTCCAATACAATCATAAAGAAATTTTTTCCATCTTATTTCATCAGGTTTTTTACTTGCTAGAAGTGAAAAATTTGTATTCATTACTCTTCCCATTTCTTTTCTACTAATAAGTCCTAAATCTGAATATAGGTGTCCCATCTTTAAAGAAGTTTTCGCAATCCAAGGCGCTAGTGTATTTTTTGCATATTCATCATTTGCATTTTTCTGAAGTAATTTTAATATTTCTGATTCCATAGTTTCTAATTCAGTCATAATTTTTTCCTTTTTTAATCAACGTCACAATACTCTAGAGTTAAACTCTCTGGTTTTTTTAGTCCTTCATTCTCTGCAATATAAAGATTTTTTAAATTCTTTAACTGTTCAATTGATTTTGGTAATATTTTTATTTCATTATCTTCAACGTCTAATTCTTCTAACTTTTCCAATTTACCTATTTCTTTTGGTAATTTTATAAGAGAATTAGAACTAATACTTAGATTTGTAAGATTTTGTAATTTACAAACTTCCTTTGGAAGCGTTGTTAAAAAATTGTTATCTAAAATAAGGATTTTTAAATCCTCTAATTTACTTATATTAAAATCTAACGACTTCAAAGAGTTATCGCTTAGATCGAGTTTTATTAACATATCATGTGACTCTAAAGAGGGTAGATTCTTTAATTGATTTCCTTCTAAAAGTAAGGTCTCTAATTCTTCAATTTTAGAAATTGAATCAGGTAAAAAACTCAAGTGATTAAATGAAATATCAAGATAATACAAAGACTGCATTTTTGAAAAAGAATCAGGTAGTTCTTCTAGTTCATTTGTATCTAAAGATAGATAAAGCAGTTTTGTCAGATTTTCTAATTTTATAGATAACTTTCTTATCTTATTTGCTGCTAGCGTTAATCTTGTGAGTGAAGATAAAAAGTACAGTTCTTCTGGTAATTCTTTTAAACGATTGCCATTTAAATTAAAAATCATAAGTTTACTAAGTTTTCCTATTGAAGTAGGTATTTTTTCTAAAAGGTTGTTTTCACATTGCAGATTCTTTAGATTTTTCAACTCTCCTATGGAGTTAGGCAATCTTGATAATCTATTATTTGAAAGTTTTAAAACTGATAGGTTAGTTAGGATTTTTATTGACTCTGGCAATTCTCTCAATTTCTTTTTTGAAAGGTCTAAATGAGTCATCATTTCAATGTCATCTTCATTAGTTGATATGGTCGATTCTAAATGGTTTGACCTAACCCATCTAACAAAATTATCAATATCTTTGCTCATATTAATCCTTCAACCTATCATTCATTGCATCAATTAAAAATGAAATTTCTTCATAATCAACAAAACCAAAATCTACCATGTTGTATAGAGCCATTAAAGGTTTTCTACAACAAGTTTTACTACATCCAGTAACTAACTTTTTTGCTTTTTTATATGGAAGATCTGTATTCTCAAAAATCTTTACAGCATCATAGATACTCTTTTCTCCACATTCACAGATTCTTTTATTTTTTAAATCTTCCATTATTGAATTACTTTAAATATGGATGTTCTTTTTTAAATGCATTAACATCATCCATTGCTAAAGCAATTTTTTCACTAAGCTCAGGTAGTTTGTCGTACTCAGTCCAAATTGTATCTTCAACAATATCATGTACTACACCAGCTAGTTCTATAACTTTTCTTTTATATTTTGCAAGTTCTTTTTTCTTTTCTTTTTGTTCATCTGTTAATACTGCCATTGTATTTTCCTTTTTTAAATTGCATATAAATTTTCAAGTTTCAAATCAGGTTTTTCACCTAAATACATTAAAGAAAAAACTGATTCTTTTTTAAACTTGTAACTTTCATAAAGTTCTGTTATCTCTTTTATATCTTTTGGTGCAAAGCCAAAAATTTTTTTAAGTCCGCGGTAATAAAGGACTCCTCTTAAAAGCTTTTCTGCATCTAGATAAGATTCTCCCTGCATAAGCCAAGGAGAAATTCTGATATATCTTTTATTTACTACATAAGAGTGTAAAAAACCTGTTTGAGTAGATAGTTTTAAAGAGTTGGAAAAAGAGCAATCATTTTTTATATAAGATTCTCTATCATCCATAAAAACTTCTTTATCAATTCTTTTTGAAACATTTTCATAATCTTTGCCACTAACTTGTTTTGCAATAGAGTTTGAAAAGTTAAAAGGTGTTGCTTCTCCACTATGCATATATTTTATAAAAGAAGAGTGTTTTTCAAAGTTGAAAGCTTTCACATAGTTTTCTAATGGCTTTTCAATTAAAACAAATATATTCATAGATGTAGCATTTTGAATAAGTAGTTTTAAAAGTCTTGTTATAACTTCTTCATATTGTTTTAAAACATTTAAAATATTTATAAAAATATGTTTATGAAATTCATAGGCACTTATAACACCTACTATTTTACCACTTTCATACGCTGCAAAGCAGTATTCAGGGTAGATACTATAAGTCTGTTTTAAAAGTTCTAATTCAAAGAGAATATCACTATCTAAGATATCAGAGATATCCTTTTCAAAATCATTTCTTAAATATCCAATGAACATAAATACAACTCTTTTAATTCTTTTGAATCTAATACTTTTTTTCTATTTGTAACAATCTCTCTAATTCTAGGTAAAATTTTTTGTAAGGTATTTTTATCTGGATAATTTATTCCTAAAGTTTTTAAGTGATAGTCAAGTGTTGAAGTACCAGAATGTTTCCCAATAGGAAAATATCTTTTAAGTCCAACTTCATTTGGAGTAAAAGGTTCATATGATGATTTTGATTTCATCATGCCATTTACATGAATTCCAGATTCATGAGAAAAGATATTTTCTCCAACGATTGGAAGGTTTGTATCTATTCTTCTATTTGATGCTAGTCCTACAGCCTGTACTAAGGATTTTAAATTATCAGAATCAATTTGTACTTTTTTTCCAAAAAGTCGTGTAAGACTCATTAGTACTTGTTCAAAAGATGCATTGCCCGCGCGCTCACCCAAACCAATAACTGTTGTATTGGCACTGATTGCTCCAGCTTCAAATCCTGAGATTGCATTTGCTGTTGCCATTCCGAAATCATTATGTGTGTGCATCTCTATATCAAGTAAATCTAATGAACTTAGACTTTTTATATTTTCGTAGGTTTTATGAGGAGTAAGGGTTCCAATTGTATCGCAATATCTAAATCTATTTGCTCCTAAATTTTTCCCTAAAGACATAATCTCTTCTAAGAATTTAAGATTTGCTCTAGAAGAATCTTCTCCTCCAATACAAACAAAAAGGTTTTCTTTTTTTGCTTCTAAAACTACAGTTTCAAGTTGTCTTAAAAGTTTCTCTTTATGCCCTTTAAATTTTACATCAATTAAAATATCTGATACAGGAATTGATAAATCAACTGCTTTTAAACCACATTTCATAGAAGCTTCTAAATCACTCATAGTAGCTCTATTCCAACTCATGACTCTAATAGGTAAATTTAATGCTAATATCTCTTTTAAATCATCTTGCTCTTTTTTCCCCATAGCAGGAATACCAACTTCTAATTCATCAGCACCAGCTTTAAAAAGTTTTTGTGCAATGTCTAGTTTTTCTTGCGTATTGAATGCTACATATGGAGCTTGTTCTCCATCTCTAAGAGTTGTGTCATTTATAAGAAACATCTAATTCTTCACCTTTATTTAGATTTCAAATATATAGATGCAAAAAGTGTTCCATTAAGATAAGAGATAAGGTTTAACCTATCTCTTTTTCAATAAGATTTTCTTTCTTATAGAAATGTTTTTTTACTGCTTCAAAAACTGATTTCTCAATTGGTTGAAGAGCATAAGAATCATCAGAAATTAAATTGATTGTATTTAATTCATCTTGAGGACAACCACCAATCTTTTCTGTTAAAAGAATATCTACATCTTTTAATGTTTCTTTAATTTCTTCTATAGGATATGAACCATCACAATCCTCAGGTCCTTTACAATATGCATTTTCAACTTTTCTATGCATTACAAATTTTATTGCTTTATCTCCAGCTTCATAGATTAAGAATTCTGTTGCATTACCAAAATGTAAGTTAACTGTACCTTCTCCTGCTGTTGTAACTGCAACAAGTTTAGTCTCTCCTATTGAACTCAATTCAGATTTTGATGCTTGTTCTATTTTTATTCTATTATTAGCTTGGTCTAATGCTGCTCTCCAGTTTTCAATAACTTCATGTTTTTGTTTTCTTGCATTTATATCATATTGAGTTTCTAACTCTTCCCAAGACATATTTTGAAATACATCAGGAGTAAACTCTTCTCCTCTATCTTCACCAATAAGACCAACTGCATCAGCACGACATTGTCTACAATGAGACATAAGCTTCATATCCATACCACAGGCTTCTTGTGCTGCCATTACTTCTTGATCTGTTGCACTTGCTTGTCCTGTTAAACCATAATGTGTACCATACTCTTCTTTTGAAAGAAGAGGCATAATATTATGTAAAAAAACATTCAATTCTTTTAGTTTTTTTGCAACATTTACTACTTCTTTATCATTAACACCTGGAATAAGTACAGAGTTTGCTTTAACTAAGATTCCTCTATCTGTAAGCATTTTTATACCTTTTAGTTGTTGTTCTAAAAGAATTTTTGCTCCTTCTTCTCCAAATACTTTTTTATGATTCCAATGAACCCATGGATAAATTTTAGCTCCAATTTCGCCTGTTTCATCAACAGAATTAATAGTAACTGTCACATGGTCAACATTATATTTAACCATTTCATCAACATAATCTGGAAGTCTTAGTCCATTTGTTGATAAACAAAGTTTTTGGTCTGGTGCTTTTTCATGAAGCATTCTAAATGTATCAAAAGTCTTTTTTGGATTTGCTAGAGCATCTCCAGGACCTGCTATCCCTACAACTGAAAGTTGTTGAATGTCACCACCAACATAAAGTACTTTTTTAACAGCATCTTCTGGACTTAATTTATTTGATGTAACTCCAGGTCTAGATTCATTTGAACAGTCAAATTTTCTATTACAATAATTACATTGAATATTACATGCAGGGGCAACCGCAACGTGAATTCTTGCATAATGTTGGTGTGCACCTTCACTATAACATGGATGATTATTAATCTTATCCATTACCTCTTGTTCTATAGTTTCTTGTGTGCTAGTTGATGTACAAGAACAACTCATGCTATCTCCTTTTAAAACTAATTCTTTTTATATTTCTAATAGCTTATGCATATAATGTTCCATAGAATAAAGTCTAAAATCTAGGAACAGAAAATGCATAAAGAAAAAAAAGGATTTATTATGACAATGCAAGAACAGATAAAAGAGCAACTTTTAAAAGAATTATTTTCAAATATTGATAATATATATGATTTTATGGATATGAGATATGATTTAGATAAACCTTGTAATGATGCAATTATTAAAAAATTAAATGAACTTAAAGATGTTACATATAAAGTTTCTGGGCTTTGTGATTTAAAATAAAATTAATTTTAATTCATTGTCATTTCAATCATTTTGCCATTTAATATTTCTGCAAATTCAACACCATATTCATAACAGTTTTGAAGTTCATCTTTAGTAGGGATCAATTTTATTTTTTGATTTTCCATTGGAGGAACTTTAAAGTTTAATGATTTTAATCTATGAATAATCATATCTACAGCTTCACCACTCCAGCCATAACTTCCAAATGCCCCTCCAACTTTTCCTCTTTTTTCTAAAAACATCATACAAGATAATAAATCCCAAACAGGTTTTGGAGCATCAGAATTGATTGTTGGTGTTCCTATTAAAATCCCATCACTTTCTTCAAGAATATTTATCATATTTTGTTCTTCTATAGAAGCTAAGTCATATACATTTGTAATAATACCTTCTACACTCTCTGCTCCATCAAAAATTGATTCAGCCATATCTTTTGTATTTTTATAGCTTGTTAGATAAAAAATTGATAATATCTTTTTCCCATGTGAAATAACTTTATAATCATCTTGACTCCATTGTCTATAATAATCAATATACTTTTTTGGATTTTCTCTTAATATTGGTCCATGTAAAGTTGCAATAATATCGATTTCATATTTATCATAAAGCTTAATTGCATTTAAAGCATAGGATTTAAATGGTCGCATAATATGGTCATAATAGTATTTAAAAGCATAAAAGAAATCACCTACTAAATCATCAAAAAGACGTTTGTCATAATAGTGACTTCCAAAAACATCCCCTGAGAAAAGAAGATTATCTTCATCCACATAAGAGCTCATAGTTTCAGGCCAATGCAAATATGGAGTAGTTAAAAACTTAATTGTTTTGTTCCCTAATTTTAAAGTCTTATTGGTCCATACAGTTTCAAAATCAATATTCTCTTTTTGGGTAATAGCTTTTAACATAGAGGTTGCTTGCGGTGAAATCATTACCTTTGCTTGTGGTGCTCTATTGATTAATTCAGGAATTGCACCTGCATGATCAGGTTCTAAATGATGACAAATAACATATTTAATTTCATCGTAAGTACAAAGTTGCTCAATTTTACTGAAAAATTCATTTTGAAACTCTACTTTAACAGTATCTATAATTACAATACCTTCATCTGTTTTTATAAGATATGCGTTATAAGAAGACCCATTAGCTGTTTTCATAATAATATCAAATGTTCTAATATCAGGGTCAAAAACTCCAATAAAGTATATATTTGGAGCTATTTCAACAGGTTTAGAACTCATATTAATCTTCTCATCCAAATTGGTGGATTATCTTTCATTTTTATAAGAGAAGTTAGAACATCTTCTATTTTTTCATTCTCTTTTGAACTTTGCATTGGGAAAACTTTTGCTGATTTTACCATCATAGCTGCTTTTGGACCAATCTGTTGAACATATAAGATATCACTATTTTCTAAACATTCTATTTTATAAGTTAATTTATCTATCTCATCTTCTATTTCTATTGAAGAATCAATAGCTTTTACAAAAGTGTAAGAATCTGCAATTATTTCATAAATGTAAAACTTTTTACACCAGCCAAAATGTTCATTGACATGTATATTATCTTTAGAAGCGAATGCAATTTTCATAGTATAAATATCCTAACTCTAGGGTCAATAATTTTTTGCATAGTATCTGCAATCATTGTATATGTTCCTGTTGATGCAATCGAACATCCAACACATGCTCCTTGATAGGCAAGTCTTATCTCTAACTCTGGGTCATTTAAATAATCTATTAAGATAATATTTCCACCATCTTTTACTAAAATTGGTCTAATAAATCTATCTAAAGCATCATTTATAATTTCTAGTTGTTCTTCTTTTTCTTTGGCTCTAAAATTATGATTTAATTCAACACCTTCAGGAAGTTCTTTATCCATTCCTGTTAATTGAATAGAAGCCATGGTATGTCCATTCTGTGCAGCTTTTAACATGCAATCAAAACCCTCTTTAACTTCATCAACTTTTGTTCTATCTTGTAATAAAACAAGAGCTAATCTAAAGGCTGCTTGGGTATGATTTTTTGCAACTGCTCGTCTGAAATACTCTTTTGCTTTTTCTAAATCCTCTTCAACTCCAATCTTTGTTTGATACATGAGTGCTAGGTTAAAGTTTGCAGAGTCGTTATCATATTTACTAGCTTCTTCAAACCACTCTTTTGCTTTTGAGAAATCTTTATTTACTCCTTCACCTTTTAAATACATCAAACCTAGATTTGCCATAGCTTGGTCATTTTTGATTTTTGATTCTTCTTTCCAAATACTCAAAGCAGTATTGAAGTCTTTATTTTTATATGCTACTAAGGCTTCTCTATGTTTCATAAAATTCTTTCCTTCTCTTGGATTAGGAAGTTCTCTTCCATTTTTTAGTTCATTTACTATGTGCTTTATCAAGTATTTATGTGCAAGTTCAACTGCTTCATCATAATCTTCACTTGTCCCTTTAATATCAAAATCTAAAAACTCTACTAAAAAAGCATCCCCAAGTTCATTTTCTCCACTATAACATTCATATGGATATTCCAAGGATGCATAATATGCTAAATCTTTTTTCACTCTAAAATCCTAAAAATCTAATGCTTTGTATTCAATCCTATCCTCTAAACTAATAGTTTCTCTAAAAGGTCGAGCTTGATTAGAAGGTGAAAAAACACCTCTTTTTTTATGCACTCTAATCTTGTAAATACCTTCTTTATCTCTATTCATAAAATATTCATCAAATTCCTCAATATAAGGCATGTCCCAAGCAATAGCACCTGGTGAGGGACATACATCAAAACATTTAGGAACAGAACAATCTACACATTCGATACATTTTTCAGGTTTTACATATGTATATTCAGGGTCATCTAAAGGGGAGTCATCTGCACTTACAATGGCTGTTGCTGGACATTCATCAACACAAGCATCGCAGTTTATACATTCTTCGGTTATAATTACGGACATCCTTTGCCTTTATATTAATTATTACTACATTCACATGAACAAGATGTGGTTCCTGGATTTAGTAAATTATCAGCATTTGAAGGAGTGACTAATTTAAAATTGTTTTTTAGTATCTTTCGATAAATTTCTTCTATTGTTAAATAAACACTTGAAGAACTATAAACTTTAACGCCATTTTCATTTAAATGATTAAAAACACCTTCTCCCATATGATAAAAAACAGTACTTTTAGCACCTAAATCTTTTATACATTGTGCAGTTTCAATTCCATTACCACAACCTTTATTTTCTTTAACTTTAAAGTAACCAGATTCTGGGTTTAGTATCGCAAAGTATGGAGCATTTCCAAATAAATCTGAAATAGTTGTAGCATTCTCTTCCTCTAGTGGTATAGCAATCATTCTTTTTCCTTTTTCAATTTGTTAAATATCTATATGCAAAAACTATTCCTTTAAAATAGAAGGAACAGTTTTTGCATATAGTTTTAAAAATCAATTTAAGAGTCTAAAATGGTAAATAAAAAATTAATTCGTGATTTATTAAATGAAACTGCGTGTTCTCATAACAAAGTTAAAAAAGCTTCTTGTGATAAACCAAAACCTGGAGCAACTTCTGGTGGATGTGCTTTTGAAGGTTCTCAAATAGCATTATTCCCTTATGCAGATGTTGTTCATTTAGTTCACTCTCCTGCAACATGCATTGGAGCATCTTGGGAGACTAGAGCAACGCTTACTTCTCATGATGGAGAGAATAATACCGTTACGGGGTTTACTACAGATGTTAATACAAACGATGTAATTTTTGGTGGAGATAAAAAGCTTGAAGAATCTATTGATTATATAATTGAACATAAAAATCCAAAAGCAATCTTTGTATATGAGACTTGTGTAACGGCTATGATTGGTGATGATATGGATAATGTTTGTGGAAGAATGGAAAAAAAGCATTGTATACCTGTCATAGTTATTCACTCTCCAGGCTTTGTAGGAGGTAAAAATCTAGGTTCAAGATTAGGAGGAGAATCGGTTCTTCATCAATTAATTGGAACAAAAGAACCTAAAGAAATTCACCCTTATGGAATAAATCTTATTGGAGAGTATAATGTAACTGGAGATATGTGGCAATATACTCCAATATTAGAAAAAATTGGTATTAAAGTTGTTTCTACTCTTGCAGGGGATGGACGAATTGAAGATATTCAAATGGCACATACTGCAAAGTTAAATGTTATTGTTTGTGCTAAGTCTTTAATAAGTTTAACAAGAAAAATGCAAGAACAATATCAAATTCCTTATATTTCTATCTCATTTTATGGTAAGCGTGATACATCAAATGCTATTAGAAGTATAGTAAATGCTTTTGGAGATAAAGAATTAGTTCAAAAAGCTGAAAAAATCATAGCACAAGAAGAAGAAAAACTAGAAAAAGCATTAATACCATATAGAAAAATACTAGAAGGAAAAAAAGCTATTTTAAATACAGGTGGTAATAAAACTTGGTCAATAGCCAGTGCATTACAAGATATAGGAATAGATGTTATTGCGACATCTGTAAAAAAAGCTACACTTGAAGATAAAGAGATTTGTGCTAAATATGTAAATATTTTAATGAAAGACCCAGGATCTGAACAAGCTAAATTAATAGATGAACATAATGTTGATATTTTACTTGCTGGAGGTAGAAGCTTATATACTGCAATAAAAAAGAAAGTTGCCTTTGTCGATGTAAACCAAGAGAAGAAAATAAGTTATGGAGCTTATAGTGGACTTGTAAATTTAGCTAAAGATGTTTCTCATGCTGTAAATAACAAAGTATTCAAAGTTGTTGGAAAAGAGGAACCATGGAAGTAAATGAAAAAAGAGATAGGTATGTTAGTTTTAATAATATAGATTGCTATAAAGATGCAGCAAATGTATTAGATGCAATGTATGAACTATTTGAAAAAGAAGCAGAATCAAAAAACAGTTTTTGGGAAAGATTTGATG
Organism: Arcobacter sp. LA11; assembly: GCF_001895145.1. NCBI lineage: Bacteria > Pseudomonadati > Campylobacterota > Epsilonproteobacteria > Campylobacterales > Arcobacteraceae > Arcobacter > Arcobacter sp. LA11. The sequence goes on from NZ_BDIR01000001.1 coordinate 219,359, forward strand.
AATATATTCCAGAGGACTATCATAACATTTATGAAAAAGAGAATAACAAAGATATTCTTTATCACATTTGCTCAAATGTATTCTATATTTCAGATTTATTTGAGGAATATGATTTTGAAAAAGGAATAAAATTACTTGATACTGTAGAATATGACTGCTGTTAAATTAATTTAACAGTATAAAAGGAACACTTTTTGCATATTTTATAAATAAAATGGCATCAAGGACTTTTTAAATGGAAGCAATAAGTGCAAAACCACTACAACTAAACCCCATCAAACTTTCTCAACCAATGGGAGCAATGCTTTGTTTTCTAGGTATTAAAAACTGCATGCCTTTAATGCATGGAGCGCAAGGTTGTGCATCTTTTTCAAAAGTATTTTTTACACGCCATTTCAATGACCCAATTGCAGTTCAAACAACCGCAGTAAATGATATTACAGCAGTAATTGATGGTGGTGATTATGCAATTAGTGAAAGTATTAAAAATATTACAAAAAAAGTAAAACCTGATTTAGTAGGTCTTTTTACAACAGGGCTTACAGAGACAAAAGGTGATGATATTAAAGGGGCTTGTCTTTTGATGGAAGGTATTCAAGAGATGGCTTATGTTAATACTCCTGATTTTGAAGGTTCAATTGAGAGTGGTTTTTCTAAATCAATTGAAGCAATTATTGATCAAATCGTAAACCCAACTACAAATATCGATAATCAAAAAGCTCTAATAATTCCAAATGTAAATATGAAACCAATTGAGGTTGAAAAAATAAAAGATACTATTTCATTGTTTGGTTACGAGGTTTTATCACTACCTGATTTAAGTGATTCTTTAGATGGACATTTGGGGTTAAAACAAGGTGCATTGAGCTCAGGAGGTATATCTTTAGATGAGGTAAAAAATTTAGGTTCATCTTCTTTAGTTCTATCAATTGGTAGTTCAGTAAAAAAAGCTGGAACAAAAATAAAAGAAAAAAATGAAAATATAAATTTAATTCATTATAACTCTTTAGGAGGACTTGAAAACTCAGATGAATTTTTTAAAATGCTTTGTAAAATCAAAGAAATAAGTTCTCCACATCCTAGTATTGTTAGATGGAGAAAAAGACTTCAAGATGCCCTTCTTGATACACATTTTGCTATAGGAAGCTCATCTATTGTGCTTGCTCTTGAACCAGATCAATGTATATCTATTGCAAATACTATTATAGAAGCTGGAGCAAATATAAAAGCAATTGTAACAACACATAAAAATGATTTACTTGAGGAAATAGAGTGTGAACATCTTTTGATTGGAGATTTTGAAGATGTTGAAAAATATCTAAAAGAGAGTGATGTCCTAATTTCAAACTTCCATGGGGAAAGATATACAATGAAACATAAAAAAGCACTAATGTTAAGAGGTTTCCCTGATTATGAAGGAGTAGGGAATCAGCTTAAAAATGACATTTTATATGAAGGTAGTACTTATTTATTATTTGAACTTGCAAATCTAATTAATCACTATAATCATGAGGCTAATCATGAGCATTAGTATGCATAGACCAATAGTTTCCGCTATTGCAATAGAAATGCTTAGTGGTAAAACTAGATTAATTGGTATTCCTAAACAAAGAGTACAAGTAATAATGACACTACCTGATATTTCAGAATTTAATGATGAATTATATGAAGCAATTGAATTTTTCAAAGATAGAGCTGAGCCTTTTATAATAACCTCAAGTTCTAAAAAGAAATGTACAAGTCTAATAGAAAAATATCAATTACGAGAAAATTTAGTTTCTACAGAATATAAAGATTTTTCAAAAATTTTTACAATGATGGATGAAAATAAAAACTTAAAGAAATCACTAATGATTATAGATACAAATTGTCAAATTACACACAAGGATATTTTATAAAATGGAAGTAAAATATAAAAAAGAAGTATATACATTAGGTAAAAGAGATAGAAAATTAGAAAGTGAAGCTCCTGCAGTAAGAGTTAAAATGATAGATGAACAAACAAAAGTTATTGGAATGATGGCTCCTAAAGTTCAAGTTATGATTACCTTACCATGTATTAAATCATATAACAATGGACTACATAATATTATAAATGAATATGCATCAAAAACTATTGTCTATATTATTACAAAAAGTAGCGATGATAATCTTACAAAAGTAAAATCAGCATACTCTTTAGATGATGGATTTATTTCGAATGATTTTAAAGATTTTTCTTTAAAATTTGGTATAAATATGAGTGAAGAACTATTTGCGAAATCTATTTTTGTAATTGATAAAGAGGGAATTATTAAATATAAACAGATTCCTTCAAATATTGATAAAAGCTTTGATTTAGAAGAGTTCAAAGAAAAACTTTCACAAACAGTTAATTTTAAACAAAAAGGTCACATCCATGAGAACTGGATGGGTGTATAATGCTACTTGTTAATAATTTGTCTAAAAAAGTCCTTAAAACACCAAACAATATTTTATATCTATAAGCCCTAGGAATATAGATATGAGTAAAGAGACATATTTAGAACTATTTAAAAAATATGATCTTTATAGAAGTGATATTTATATGTTAACAGAAGAAAAACCAACAGAGATTTTATTTCTTTTTGAAGAAGTTTGTGATGAGTTAATAAAAGAGAAAGCTATAAATAGACAAATTCCTCCTGAGTTTATAAATAATGCAAAATATTTTTCTGGACAAAATACTTTTGTCAATATTTATTTCTCAGATATAACTAACAGAGCCTTTTTTCTAAGCGATTTAATCGACTTTTTATCCCTGATAAAGTCAGCTAAAAAGAATCAATAACTTTTCAATTTTTTTTGTGGAACACTATTTGCATATATACTCATAAATCAATTGAGGATATACAATGAGCAGTATAAAAATTACATCGAATAATCCAGAAGAAGGAACACTGAAAATAGCTTTTGCAACAAAAGATTTAGAGAATATAGATTCTCACTTTGGTAGTGCAAGACAATTTGCAGTTTATGAAGTAAGCAAGAGTTGTATAAACGTATGTGAAATTAAGAAAGTGATAGAAAAAGATACAGATAAAACTGTAGCATTATTGGATGATATTGATATTGTCTATTTTACAAATGTAGGAGCAATAGCCGCTGCAAAATTAATCAATAATGGAATTTTTACAATTAAGTATAAAGAAGTAGTAGAAATTGAAACTGAACTAAAAAAACTTCAAGAAATGCTAAATACTAATCCTCCTCCATTTATCAAAAAAATTATTGAAAAAAAGGCAGCATAATGGAAGCGAAAGAACTCTTTTTAAAAACTTTAGTAGGACAAATTAGAGCTTTAGACCAATTTGGAACATGGGTAAATAAAAGTGATGATGATTTAGTAAAAGAAAAGTATGTAAGAACAAAAGAAGAATTAAAAGAGATACCTATCATTGCAGATATTGATGAAATGCAGATAAAAGATATTAGGTTAATTTATCAAGCAGTAGCTCTGGCTTTTGAAAAAATCACAGGAATTATGGCATCAGTTGTAATGGAAATGAGTCACGAAGGATTTGGTAGAGTTGTAGTATTTGCAAATGACATTGTACTTTGTGAAAAATATTTTAAAGATGCCCATAGATTTTCTTTTAGAACTTATGAAAAGCTAGAAGATGAAGGTGAAAAATACCTTTTAAAAGCTCAAGAAAAATATAAACAATATAAAAGTTAATAAGAGAGGAATTTTAGAATGTCAAGTATGGGGATTTTTTGTGGAACAGCGGGTGGAACTTCTTTAATTATTGCAGAAGCTATTGCAGAAGCCTTTGAAATAGAAGAAGATGATTTAATCAATATGGAAGAAGATTTTGATGATGTGGAACAAATGCTTGAATATGATGTTCTATTTATCGGAAGTTCTACTTGGGGACAAGGTGATGTACATCATGAATGGGTTGATCCGCAATTTGAAATAGATTCTGATGAGGTTGATTTCTCAGGGAAAACTGTAGCTTTATTTGGTGCAGGGGATTGTGTAAAACATGGTGAACATTTTTGTTCTGCAATTGGAAAACTATATAAAACTTTTACTAATGCAGGAGCAAATGTAATTGGGTTTGTTGATAAGTCAGATTATAACTATGAGTTTTCATTAGCAGAAATTGATGATAAACTTTGTGGATTAGCCATTGATGAACATAATGAAAAAGCTAAAACAGAAAGTAGAATAGAAAACTGGATTGAGAGCTTAAAAGCTCAAGTACCTGTATAAGTATAGATATTTAAAAGGAATAAGTATGGCAACAGTTGAGGAATTTTATAAATTAAGAGATACAGAGGATTATTTCAAATTTTTTGGGATTGATTTTGACCAAACATTAATCAATGTAAAAAGATTTCATATGATGAAAGAGTACGGAACTCTTATTAGAAAAGGATTAGATTCAATTACGGAAGAAAACAAATTATTAGAGTTTTTAAAATTCTCACTTCTAAGAGTATATGGAGATTATAAAAATGGTCATGCACCAAGTGCGGCAGATGTTTGGAATATGTATGAAACTGGAAAATTAGACGGGTGTTCTTCTTGTGGAACAACAGCTGGAACACCTATGGATAATAAAGGAAATTCTTGTGGCTGCTAATGGTATAGATAGTGAACAAATCGTAAATCCTGAGACTATTTTACATGATAGTGTAACTGCAACAAGATCAGGAAAAGATGAAGAAAAAGCTAAATTTGGAATAGGTCAAAAAGTAAAATTAATTAAAGAGATAGTAAATGATGGTACATATCCTCATTCGCCTATAGGAACATTGATGATGCCAACTGGTGCTATTGGTTATATTAGGTCTGTTGGGGAGTTTTTACAAGTGATTAGAGTTTATGAAGTTCATTTTTTAGGTGTGGATGAAGCACCTGTAGAAATAGTTGGTTGTAGAGAGCATGAACTTGAAGCAATGGAAGACTATAGAGATGAAGTAGAAGAAGAACTTGAATTTATGAGAAAACATCGAGAAAAGTATTACAGTAAAGATTAAATCAATATCCAAGCTAAATGAAAGAGTTTAAAGAACTTTTTCGTATGGCTTGGTAAATAATAGCAATCTATAAATAAAGGAGAAGAAAGATGGCAAAAGTTATATTTATGCATTTTGACACAGAAACTGATGGTGTATATGATGCGAAAATAGGTGAACCTATTGTTAGGTTAGCAAAAGAAAAAGGAGTACCACTTCCATCAGATACAAAAGATTATGCGAAAAGTCTAATCACAGTTGAAAATCTAGCAGAAGAGGAACCTACATCATATATGGAAGATGAAGAATTAGATGTTCTTGTTGAACTTGGAGCAATTACTGCACAAGAGGCTGAGCAGTGTCAACAATTTACAATAAGTCCTAAAATTAGAATAGCGCCTATGATGTTAATTAAAGGCGATATTTTAGTAAAACCATATTCAATATAGTAATAATTTGAGTATTAAAAGAGCAACTCGTTGCTCTCTTTAGAATTTTGCTACTTTTAAGGATTTTTTATAAATCCTACTAAAAAGTAGATAAATATGAAAAGGTCCCTTTAAAATTGGGACAATTTAAAAGGAAACAATATGACAACAAGAGTAGAAATAGTAAATGATTTTTTAGCAATCAATGTAAAACCAGGGAGTACAATTCAAGATGTAGTTGAAGCATCTGGTTCAGCATTACCATTTGGCTGTAGAGATGGTGAGTGTGGAACATGTGTAGTTGAAATTGAACAAGGAATGGAGTTTATATCTGATATTAATGATAAAGAAGTAAAAGTTATAAAAGAAGCATGTGCAGGAACTTGTACTGAAAACACAAGACTTTCTTGTCAAATGAAAATTGTAAAACCTAACGGTGTTATAAGAATAAAGTACTAAAAAGTAAACATTTTTTTGCCTAAATTCATCAAGGATTTGGGCAAAATATAAATACTATGGCACCTACACTTTCAACCTCAGTTGCACAGAAGCAAAACCTAAACTTATCATTAAAATTGTGGTTACCAATGCTACAATCTTCATTGCAAGACCTAGAAAAACACTTAAAAAATGTCTCATATGAGAACCCTTTTTTAGAAATTAAGAAACCAAAAGAATTTTATAACAACTTTATGCCTCAAGGAACAAGTGGAGAGTTTATTGAGTCTTTAGCTTTATATAAAGAGTCATTAAATGATAAAATACATGAACAAATCTGTGCACCAAATTTTCCAACGCCAAACTCCCAAAAGGTCGCGTTAGAGATTTTATGTGATATAAATGAACATGGTTACTTTGATGGGGATATTAATAAAATTGCCCACACTTGTGGAGTATATAAAGAGTATGTCGAATCTATAAGACAAAGATTCTCAAGATTAGAGCCTTCAGGTATTGCTTCAATTAATTTATCAGAGTCATTTCTATTTCAATTGGATGCTTGTGATAAAAAAATTGATGATGAACTTTATTCTTTTATAAAAAAGATTATAAAGGATATTGCCCATTTAGATAAATATGCAACACATCATAGATTTGAAGATGCAAAAGATGTGATTAAATATTTTAATAACCCTCCTGCTGTGAATTATATAAATACAAATATACAGGTTATACCTGATTTTTTTGTAGATATAGGTGAAGATATTAATATAAGAATAAATCATGCCTACTATCCAGATATAGAAGTAAAAGATCCTTTTTCTTCAAAAAATAATGGAATAAAAGAGAAGCTTAAAGAAGCAAGAGATTTAGTGAATTTATTAAATTTAAGAAAATCAACTCTATACAAAATTGTACTTTTAATAGTTGAAAAGCAAATTTCATTTTTTGTAGGTGGAGAACTTAGACCTTTTTCTATGCAAGAGTTAGCAGGAGAGTTAGGTTTTGCAGAATCTACAATTAGTAGAGCAGTTGCAAATAAACATATAGAGTGTAGTTTAGGAGTATTTCCTTTAAAACATTTTTTCACTAATGCTGTAAATAATCAAGATTTATCATCATCTCAAATAAAAAGTTATATTAAATCACTTGTAGAATATGAGAATAGAGAAAAACCTTTAACTGACCAACATATTCTTGATATGATTCATGAAAAGTTCAGTCTTAAAATGGTTAGGAGAACTATTACAAAATATAGAAAAATGCTTGAAATTCCTTCTTCAAAAGAGAGAAAAAAACTTTATAAAGTTGAAAATTTATAAATGAAAAATTTAGATATTAATAAATATATATTAGATATTGATGTAATGGATAAACATCACAAAGATTTTATTGAAATATTTATAAATTTGGATTTCAAGAATGATGAAACATTAATGAAAGATATTAATTCAATTATTCTTCAGACAATAACACATTTTTCAGATGAAGAAGAATTAATGGAAAAATATTTATATCCAAGAGTAACTGAACATAAAGAAGAGCATGACAAAATTCTTTATGAATTGAAATACTTTTATAACAAAGCAAATAATCCCTTTGGAAAAAAACTTTTAAAATCTTTTTGTAAAGAGAGATTGCCACAATGGTTTGAAGATCATATTATTTCAATGGATAGTGATTTAGCACAAGTTATCAAAAATAAAAAGATGGAATAAAGATTGCATTATACTAAAAAACTACAATAAGGAATAAGAATGTCAACACCAATGGAATATATTAAAACTAACAGTCTAGACTGGCAACCGTCATTTAATGGTACATTATCAAATGGAATGAATGGATATAGAGGAGCTTTGATTATTGAAGAGGGAAAACAAATAAGTTCAGATAGAAAACTTCCTCCAAGAATACAAGCAAAACAGGTTATTATGATTTCAAAAGAAGAAAAAATAAAATTCTTCGCTTGTGAATTGGAGAGTTTTAATGATTTTAAACCAATGTTTGAAAAATATAAACAATTTTTTGACCAAGAGAGTATGAACCTTTTATATGTAACAGATTTAGATGGAAATGGAACATTTGAATATGATGATGTAACATTTACTGCAATTATGTTAGATGAAAGTTCAGTTTGGAATGAACTTTTAGATTTAGCCTCATTGGAAAAATCAGATATGAAACAGTATAAAAAGCAAGATGCAAAAGTTGAAAAGCTTTACAATGAACTTTTAAACACTCAAATAGAAGAATCTATTAAAACATATGAAGAAATGTGTAATCTTATAGGTGAAAGTTCAAAACAACTAATGGGAGCTGTTTAAATTCTAAAAGAGAAAGGTTAGTTTGCTTTTCTCTTTCCTTTTTTTTACGAAATTTACATAAATGTAAATAAGATAAAATATATCTTATTTTATCTTTTTAAAAAACTATTCTCTTCTTAATCCCTATAATATCACACTTCATACTGAATTTTTAAAGTTTTTATTTTTAAAAACATTCTGTGGAACACTATGTGCATTTACTGTTTTGAAAATATAAATAATCAAAGGAGATAGAATGTCAGATTTAAGACAAATAGCGTTTTACGGAAAAGGTGGGATTGGTAAATCAACTACATCTCAAAATACATTAGCAGCAATGTGTCATTACTACGGAAAGAAAATCTTAATTGTAGGATGTGACCCTAAAGCAGATTCAACTAGACTTATCTTGCACGAGAAAGCACAATCAACTATTATGCAATTAGCTTCAGAAGCAGGAACTGTAGAGGATTTAGAATTAGAAGATGTATGTAAACCAGGAGCAGATGAGTTCCATATGGATAATACTGATATCACAGAAGGTTATATTAATTGTACAGAATCAGGAGGACCAGAACCTGGTGTTGGATGTGCTGGACGTGGTGTTATTACAGCAATTAACTTTTTAGAAGAAGAGGGTGCTTATGATGATGAGCTAGACTTTGTTTCTTATGATGTACTTGGAGATGTTGTATGTGGTGGATTTGCTATGCCAATTAGAGAAGGTAAAGCACAAGAAATTTATATTGTAATGTCTGGTGAAATGATGGCTATGTATGCAGCAAATAATATTTCAAAAGGTATTTTAAAATATGCAAATACTGGTGGAGTAAGACTTGCAGGTTTAATCTGTAATGCAAGAATGACAGATAAAGAGTACGATTTAGCAAAACATTTAGCAATGCAAATTGGTACACAAATGATTCACTTTGTTCCAAGATCTAATCATGTTCAAAGAGCTGAGTTAAGAAGAATGACAGTTGTTGAATTCTCGCCAAGTCATGACCAAGCTATGGAATATAAAGAATTAGCAAGAAAAATTATTGAAAATGATTTAAAAGTAATTCCAGCACCATTAGAAATGGATGATTTAGAAAACTTATTAATGGAATTTGGATTAGAAGAAGAAGTAGATGAAGAAAACTTAGGACAAAAAGAGGCATAAGCTTCTTTTATTTAATAAGTTTTAGGCAAAAAGAGAGGAACTTGTTCCTCCTTTAGGGTTTGTTTCTTTAAGGATTTTTTATAAATCCTGTTAAAAGAAGTTAAAAAGGAAGGTCCCTTCAAATTTGGGACAAATTTTAAGGAGAAGAAATGTTTATATGTGGATACCACTTCCCAGCTGATATGGGTAATGATGTAAGTTTTGATAAAGTTATTGAGAAAGTAGAAGATGGAACAAGTGCAGCAGGTAAAACTGTTACTTTAACAAGTGAAACTAGAGAAGGAACTCTTTTAGAAGAGCTAACTGTTCCAGAGGGAACTTTCGCTCACACTGCATTTGTTGATTATTTTGATAATGTGGCAGAAATGGAAGGGGATACTAAAATGGTTTATTATACAAATAAATACCAAATCTCTGAAATTTCAAAAAGTGTTGATGGTGATGTAACTAAAGCTTTATGTAAAAAATTAGATGACATGAACCTATATAGAGTAAAAGTAGCGTAAGCTATTTTTGCTTCTTAATTAAGGAGAAGATATGGGACCAGAAACATTAGAAAGTTTACAAACAGAAGCTATTGAAGAGATACTTGAAGCTTATCCTGCAAAAGCTAAAAAAAATAGAGCAAAACATTTAGGTGTTGATACACCAGAAGGTGTAAAAGGTTCTTGTGATACTACAAGATCAAATAAACAAACAGTACCAGGAGTAATGTCGCAAAGAGGTTGTGCTTATGCGGGTTCAAAAGGTGTTGTTTGGGGACCAATTAAAGATATGATTCATATTTCTCATGGACCTATTGGGTGTGGACAATATTCAAGAGGTGGTAGAAGAAATTATTATATTGGTACTACAGGTGTTGATACATTCGTAACAATGAATTTTTCAACTGATTTTAACGAAAAAGATATCGTATTTGGTGGAGATAAAAAACTAAAGAAAGCTTTAGAAGAAATTGATGATTTATTTCCACTAAATAATGGTGTATCTATTCAATCAGAGTGTCCAATTGGTTTAATTGGAGATGATATACAAGCCGTTGCCAAAATGCATAAAAAAGAGACTGGACATCAAACTGTTGCAGTTTCATGTGAGGGTTTTAGAGGAGTTTCTCAATCACTTGGTCATCACATCGCAAATGATATGATTCGAGATCATGTTATGCCAGATACTTCTCATAGAAAAGATTTTGAATCAACTCCTTATGATGTGGCAATTATTGGTGATTATAACATTGGTGGAGATGCTTGGTCAACAAGAATTCTTCTTGAAGAGATGGGATTAAGAGTTATTGCTCAATGGTCTGGTGATGCAACTTATAAAGAGCTAGCAATTGCACCAAAAGCAAAACTTAACTTACTTCACTGTTATAGATCTATGAATTATATTTCAAGACATATGGAACAAGAATTTGGTATTCCATGGTTAGAATACAATTTCTTTGGACCTTCTAAAACAACTGAAAGTTTAAGAAAAATTGCTTCATGTTTTGATGAAAAAATTCAAGAACAAACAGAAAAAGTTATTGCTAAATATACTGCAATGACAGATGCTGTAATTGCTAAATATAAACCAATGTTAGAGGGTAAAAAAGTTATGCTTTATGTTGGTGGATTAAGACCAAGACATGTTATTGGAGCTTATGAAGATTTAGGAATGGAAGTAATAGGAACTGGTTATGAGTTTGGACATGGTGATGATTATAAAAGAACTAAAGAAGATTTAAAAAGATCTACTTTAATTTATGATGATGCTAATGAGTACGAATTAGAAGAGTTTGTAAAAAAACTTAGACCTGATTTAGTTGCTGCTGGTGTAAAAGAGAAATATGTATTCCAGAAAATGGGTCTGCCATTTAGACAGATGCACTCTTGGGATTATAGTGGGCCTTACCACGGTTATGATGCATTTGCAATTTTTGCAAAAGATATGGATTTAGCTATGAATTCTCCTGTATGGGATCATACTACTGCTCCATGGGAAAAAGAAGAGATAGGAGCGTAATATGCAAGATATAGACAATATTGTAAACGGACAAAAACTATTTTTAAAACCTGAATATCAAGAAGTTTTAAAAAATAAAAAAGAGTTTGAAGGTAATGCTGGTTCAGTAAATCCTGAAAAAGTATCTGAAATTCAAAAATGGACTGAGTCTTGGGAATATAGAGAAAAGAACTTAGCAAGAGAAGCAATTACTGTTAACCCAGCTAAAGCATGTCAACCTTTAGGTGCTGTAATGGTTGGTCTTGGTTTTGAGAATACAATGCCTTATGTTCATGGTTCTCATGGTTGTGTTGCTTATTTTAGAACATATTTTACTAGACACTTTAAAGAGCCAACTCCTTGTGTTTCAGATTCAATGAGTGAATCAGCAGCAGTTTTTGGTGGATTAGCAAATATGAAAGATGGTCTAAGAAACTGTAATGCACTTTATAAACCTGATATGATTGCCGTATCAACTACATGTATGGCTGAGGTAATTGGAGATGATTTAAATGCATTTATTACAGGTGCAAGAGAGAATGCAGAAGGTGAATTAGATAATATCGAAATTCCTTATGCACATACCCCATCTTTTGTTGGTTCACATATTACAGGTTATGATAATATGATGAAATCAACTTTAGAGCAGTTAAATCCAACTAGAGCTGAAAGAGTTGTTGATGAGGAAAGAATTAATATTATCCCTGGATTTGAACCATACCTTGGATCTTTAAAAGAGATTAAAAATATTTCTAAAATGTTCTCTGACAAAATTGTAATGATTGGTGACCATGAAGAACAATGGGATACTGGTGCTGGTGAATATAAATTATATGCTGGTGGTACAAAAATTGAAGATGCGAAAACTGCAATTAACGCTAACGCAACTATCTCTTTACAAAAGTATTCTTCAATTGCAACAGCAAAAACAATTAAAAATAAATGGAAACAAACTTTTGAGACTTGTAATCCAATTGGCTTAAGTGGTACTGATGCTTTTGTTATGAAATTATCTGAATTAACAGGTAAAGAAGTACCAGAAGAACTTAAAAATCAAAGAGCTAAGTTAGTTGATGCGATGCAAGATTCATATCCATATATGCATGGTAAGAAAATTGCAATCTGGGGAGATCCTGACTTTTTATTAGGTTTAGTTTCTTTCTTAGTTGAAATGGGTTCTATTCCAACTCATATTGTTTGTCATAATGCTCCTAGAAAAGGTTGGCAAGCTGATATGGAAGCTATCTTAGCTAAATCAAATAGAGCTGATGAGTGTAATATTTGGCCTAACAAAGATTTATGGGCATTAAGAAGTTTATTATTTACAGAACCAGTAGATTTTATGATTGGTAATGTTTATGGTAAAGAGCTTTATAGAGATACAAAAATTCCTCTAATTAGAATTGGATTCCCAATTTTTGATAGACATCACTTACATAGATACTCAATGAGTGGTTATGAAGGTGGAATTAATCTTTTAACTTGGATTACGAATGGTATTTTAGACCAATTAGATGAAGAGACTAAAGATATTGCTGAAACGGATTATTTCTTCGATTCAGTAAGATAATATAAATACTAGAGGGCTATCCTCTAGTTTTATATTTGATTACATTACTTCTTATGAACAAGATAAAAGCTACAATCTTAAATATACAAAACATAGATAATCTTAATATAGTAGAGTTTGATTTTAACTCAATAAAATTAAAAATGATGAGTTTGGAATTAAAAGAAGGAATAACTATAGGTAAAAAAGTTATTCTTACTGTAAAACCTTCACATATTTCTTTAGCAAAAAATCTTGAGGGGAATTTAACTATCTCAAATAAAATTGATGCAACTATAGAAGAGATAATAGATGGAGAACTTTTATCCTTATATAAAATTGCTACTCATGATACTATATTAGAAAGTATATTTACATATTCTTGCTCAAAAGAAATGAGTTTAAAAAAAGGTGAAGAAATAACTTTATTAATAAAAGCTAGTGATCTTTCAATATTAGAAATACTAGATGATTGAAATACTAAAAACAATAGAAGTTGACCCTTCCATTTTATCTTTTAAACTAGTAGGAAACACTACTTTAATTCATCAAAATTAAGGGAATAGATTTTGCATTACTATTTTAATAAATTTTAGGAGCTAATATGTTATTTCTAGAACACTTGATATTACCATTCGTACTTATTACTTATACTGCTGGAGTAGTACTCTATGCAAATTACAAATATAAAAAACAATAAAATTTAATACGGAACACTTTTTGCATATACATTTTTAACCTTTTTGTAAATTAGTTTAAAAGAGCAAGAATGTACCACCTTCTTTGCTCTTTATTTTTTATAGAAGAATATACAAAGGAGTAATATTTTATATGCATTTAGCAACATCTAAATCAACTCACAATTTTGCAAAAAAATTCTCACATTATAAAGATTTTTATATAAAACATAATAATTTAGTATTTTCAAAACTAGGACTTGGAACATTTAATAAAGAACCTTACAAAGAGGAAAATTACGTTTTTCATTACATTGAAGGTGTAAAACAAGCTATTAGAAGTGGAATTAACCTAATAGATACCGCAAGTAATTATAGATATGGACAGAGTGAAAAAGAGATTGGAATGGCATTAAAAGAGTTATTTGAAGCAAAGGAAGTAGATAGAGAAGAACTAATTATTTGTTCAAAGGGTGGGTTTATTCAACTTGATTATCCTTTTCCTAAAAATCCATATCTCTGGATAGAAGAGAATATTTTAGATACAAAACTTGCAAGACAAGATGATATAGAACTTGATCAACATTGTATGACACCAGATTTTTTAGAGTGGTCTTGTCTTAAATCCTTGGAAAATATGAATATAAAAGCCTTAGATATTTACTTTTTACATAATCCAGAAATGCAACTAATGAAACTTGGATATACAAAATTTCTAAAAAAAATAGAATCTATTTTCAAAAGATTTGAAAAAATGGTTGAAAAAGGAATGATTAAATATTATGGAATTGCAACTTGGAATGGCTTTACAAATGAAAAAAACTCACAAGAATATATAAACTTAGAAGATCTAGTAGAAATAGCCAAAAAAGTAGGTGGGAAAAACCATAAATTTAAGTTTATACAAACACCATTTAATATCGCTAAAACATCTATCTATACTATGCCAACACAAAGTGTAAAAGGTGAAGAGTGTACACTTTTACAAGCAACACATAGATTAGAAATTGGTGTAATATCAAGTTCATCACTTCTTCAAATGAATCTTTTTAAGAAGTCATTTAATCCTGAAGTAGGATATCTTCTTGACTCACAAATGATTTTAAAAAATGATATTCAATTAGCTTTACATTTTGTTCGTTCAACACCTGGAATTATTAGTGCACTTTTTGCATCAAAAGTTCCAGTACATATAAAAGAGAATTTAGAGATTAGTAAAATAAAATCAACCCCTAGAACAAAATATGATTTAATGTATAGAGTATAAAATATGATATATGATGTAATAGTTGTTGGGGGTGGTATAGCAGGACTTATGGCTGCAATTGAAGCAAAAACGCAAACAAATAAAGTGGCTCTAATCACAAAAGGAAATATTTTTAAGTCAAACTCTGCAATGGCTAGTGGAGGAATAAATGCTGTACTTGATTCTGAAGATAAAGAAGGAATTCAAGCCCATATCCAAGATACTTTTAAATCATCAAAAGGTTTAGGAAATATTAAAACTATCACTTACATGTGCAAACAAGCTTCAGATGTAATTTCTAAACTTGTCTCTTATGGTGTACCCTTTCAAAGAAATGAATCAGGAAATATTGCACAAAGATCATTTGGAGGTTCAGGAATAAATAGAACTTGTTATATAGAAGATAAAACAGGTTCTGCTATTACTCAAGCTCTTATAAAAAAAGCAAAAGAGTTAGGAATAAAATTTCTAGTAAATACTTACGTTTTAAACCTTGCAATTCATGAAAAAAAGATAGCAGGAGTTATTTCTCTTAGAAGAATTGATTCAACTATTTTAGTCTATCAAGGAAAATCTGTTGTTCTTGCAGGAGGAGGATATGCTGGTATTTATAGAGGAAATTCTACAAATGCTCAAGATTACACTGGAGACTTATTAGCTGTTTGTTTACGAGCAGGATTAACATTGAAAGATATGGAGTTTCTGCAATTTCATCCAACGGGTATTTCAAAGACTAACTATCTAGTAACAGAAGCTGCTAGAGGGGAAGGAGGATACTTAATTAATAGCAATAGAGAAAGATTTGTAAACGAATTAGATACACGAGATAAAATTGCAAAAGCTATTTTAGAACAACAAAATTTAGGACAAGAAGTCTTTATTGATTTAAGACATTTAAGCTTAGAGACTATACAAAAAAAATTACCTTCTTTATACTCTGTTGCTTTGAACCAAATAGGTATTGATATAAGTAGTGAACTTTTAAAGATAAAACCAGTTGCCCATTATAGTATGGGTGGAGTACATACGGATATGACACAAAGTGAAATAAAAGGTCTTTTTATTTGTGGAGAAATGGCTGCAAATGAAGTGCATGGAGGAAATAGACTAGGAGGAAATTCTTTACTTGAAGCTACTGTTTTTGGAGAACTTGCAGGTCAAAAGGCATTAGAGTATTCAAAAAATAAGACACATGAGCAAATAGATTATAATCTTGTAATAAATGATATTACGAATATTGACAAAATATTTACAGGAGAAACAAGTAAGAATTTTAATGCAATTAGAATCTCTTTAGGAAATGCCATGTTTAAAGATGTAGGGATTATAAGAACCAAAGATAGTTTAATAAGAGCTTTTGATTATATTAAATATCTTAGAAATCAATCTTACTCACTTCATTGTATAAATAAAGAGAAAAAGAATAATGTTGAACTCATATCAATTTTAGAACTAAGAAATGCCCTTGAAGTATCAGAAGCTATTATTTTAGCAGCAAAAAAAAGAAAAGAGAGTAGAGGTGCACATCATAGAGAAGATTATCCTCAAACCAAGAAAGAGTATTCAAAACATATTTTAGTTAGAGAGTTTCAAAAAGGCTTTTTCAAATTAGAATTTGAAGAAAATGATTTTCTTACAAGACTACGGAATTTAATTATAAATAGGATGTGATCTTAGTTTAAAGGGGACAATATAAATAGTCTCTTTTAAAATGAAATTTAAAAAGGAGAAGATATGGCAAAAGTAATGTTAAGAGAGAGTGAAGGTATCGTATATTTTTATTTTGCAAAAAAAGATATGGAAGAAACTATAGAATCATTAGAATTTGATTCAGAAGAGATGTGGGGAGGAAATACTAAGTTATCAAATGGGGAAACTTGGTGGATTAAACCAGGTGTTAAAAAGCTTCCAAAAGAAGAAGTTTGTAAAAAAATTGCTGAATAATTATTCATATGGGTATTTTATGAACATATTTTTGTTCATAAGATACCCTATTTTTTTCTATAATTATACTAATTACAATATACTAAAGGACAAAAAATATGGCATTAATGGATAAGTCAGCATGTGCAGATTGTCTCACACTAAAAGAATTAACTACACTTTATGATATTGCATCGGTAATATCTAATCATTATGATTTAGAAACTTCGTTAGAGAAATCAATGAAAATTTTAAAAAATACACTAAATCTTACAAACTGTACTATTCACTTACTTGAAGAAGAAAAATTAGAAGTATTTGCATCAATAGAATTATCATCTATTCAAAAAAAGCTTGCAACATACAAATTAGGTGAAGGTGTTACAGGAGTAGCAGCCCAATCAAAAGAACCAGTAGTAGTTGAAAATATCCATAATGATTCTCTATTTTTAAATAAATCAGGGAAAAGAGATTTTAATAATATGTCATATGTAGCAGTACCTTTAATGATAGAAGACCAAACAATAGGTGTTTTAGGGGCAACTTTAACTAAGACAACAGAGATTGGATTTGAAGATTGTGTAAGAATTCTAACTATTGTATCATCGATTTTTGCACACTCTATTTATTCATTTCAATTAAATAACAATGAAAAAGAGAGACTAAAAGAGTTAAAACTTTATTACAAAATGGAATGGGATGCAAAGGTTCACAATTTTGGTGACATAATTGGAGATAGTCCAAAAATGCAACAAGTTTTCCAAGTAATTCAAAGAATTGCACAGTCTGATGTGACTGTTCTTGTCCGTGGAGAGACAGGAACAGGAAAAGAACTAGTAGCTGCTGCAATCCATAAAAGAAGTAAAAGAAAAGAGGAACCTTTTATTAAATTAAACTGTGCTGCAATTACAGATACACTACTTGAAAGTGAACTTTTTGGACATGAAAAAGGTGCTTTTACTGATGCTAGAGAGACTAGAAAAGGTCGTTTTGAACTTGCAGATGGAGGAACACTTTTTTTAGATGAGATTGGGGATATCTCTGCTTCTGCACAAGTTAAACTTTTAAGAGTTCTTCAAGAAAGAGAATTTGAAAGAGTTGGAGGAAGTAAAACCATAAAAGTAAATGTAAGGTTAGTTGCTGCAACAAATAGAAATCTTGAACAAATGGTTAAAGAGGGAGAGTTTAGAGAAGATTTATATTACAGATTAAATGTAATTCCCATTGATTTACCGCCATTAAGAGAAAGAGGAGATGATATTAGACAATTAGTTGAGTTTTTCCTAGAAAAGTCAATAAAGAATCATAAAAAGGTAGTTAAAATTACAGAAGAAGCAATGGAAATTTTATCAAGTTATCCTTGGCCTGGAAATGTAAGAGAACTAGAAAATACTCTTGAAAGAATTGTTCTTATGGGTAGTGAAGATGGTATTACAAAAATGGACATGCTTTTACTACTCCCCGCTCTTAATGATGACAAGTTGAAAAAAGAATACAAAGCTATACCTATGGAAAACAAGACCTTAGAAGAAATTGAACAAGAAGCTATTGAAACTGCTTTAGCAAACAATAACTTTAACCAATCACATGCAGCAATAGAACTAGGAATTTCATTAAGACAAATCAGTTACAAAATCAAGAAATATGGAATTACAAATGAAATATAAAAATGAAGAGTTTGAACTAACAGAAGAATTTATAGATATAGGTTATATGGCAGAAGAAATTGAAGCTATTGATATAGAAGATAAAGAGATTTTAATCAAAAAAGCAAGTGAAAATAGAATGATTCAAATCTTTTTGTCTTTTCCAAGTTTTGAAGAGTTTAAAGATGAAATTATTGCATTTGATGAGTTTATGAATGATGCAAAAGTTGAAATTTTTACATATCTTCTTTTTAATGAAAAATTTGAAATTGCGCATAAATTTAAAAAAGTTGTTCCTGTTTTTGATGTAAACCAAGACTATGCAAATATGTATGGAACGAAAATTGTAAGTGGAACGTTAGAAAACAAATTAACAAAAGCTTTATTTATCATTGGAAAAGATGGAGCTATTTATCATATTGATATGCCTGATGATTTAGAAAATCCTTTTGATATGGAAAGAGTAAGGGTTGAACTAAATAAGGTTTATCAATCATATACAGGAGTAGGTTGCCATGGATAATATTTTAGAAAAATTAAAAGAAGGCTCACTAGTTCCATTTTTAGGAATGGGAGTTTTTAAAGAAACAGTAGCAAAAGATGGAAGTATATTACCATTTGATAGTGATTCAATGATTTTAGCATTAAATAATGGACGAGCAATGAGTCCAAGACTAATGTATGAATATAGTCGTGCTGCAATGAGCTTAGAGCAAAGAAAAGGTAGAGATTTTATAGTTCAAATGACAAATCATATTTTTTCTTCAAAAGAGTATGAGCTTCCAAGTGCTTATACTTGGTTATCAACGATAAAACCCAAATACGTAATAGATACAAATATGGATGATAGTTTACAAAAAATATATAGTGATGTTGAACATTTTTTAATTACAGGAGTTTCAAGAATTACTGCTGATTATGATAGATTTGTGATTTATAAATATGAACCTGCAACTTCTAATTATACAAAAATAGAAAAAGAAGCCCTAAGTCTTGATTTACCAATATTATTTAAACCTATGGGGACAACAAAGCCTGAGATGAATTTTATTGTATCAGATGCAGATTTCGTTGATTGGTTAACAGAAGCCATGGGTGGTTTTGCATTACCTCCAATCCTAAAAGAGTTTAGGTCAGATAAAGAGTATTTATTTATGGGAGTTGATTTCTCAAAAGATACTTTCAGAATGGTTGCAAATGAAATAACCATAGGATTAAAAGGTGGGATTACACTTTTAGATAAAGAAGAATTAACTAAAAAAGAGAATAAATTTATTAAAACTCATAATCTTGAGAATTTAAATATTAGTATTAATGAATTTATAAAAAGCAATGTCTAGTACAACAAATTCCTGTGACTTCTGCGGAAAAGAGATAAAAGAAGTTAAAAAGATTTTTAGTAGCGAAACAGCTCATATTTGTGATGAATGTATTACTATGTGTTCAAAAGTCCTTGATAAAGAAATAATACAAGAATCAAAAAAAGAGTTTCAAAAGGGTTTAAATGTTCCTATAAAAATAAAAGAGCATTTAGATGAATATGTAATTGGTCAAGATGATGCCAAAAAAGTCCTTGCTGTTGCACTTTATAATCATTACAAAAGAATAGATAAACCAATAGTCAAAAATGTCGAGCTTGAAAAATCAAATATTATGTTAATTGGGCCAACAGGTTCAGGAAAAACTTTACTTGCTAAATCTCTTGCAAAGATAATGGATGTTCCTTTTGCAGTTGCTGATGCAACTGCTTTAACAGAAGCTGGTTATGTTGGAGAAGATGTTGAATCAATCTTATCTAGACTTCTTGCTGCTGCTGATTTTGATTTAGAAAAAGCAAAACGAGGGATTGTATATATTGATGAAATTGATAAAATTGCAAATAAAAGTGAAAGTGCTACAAGTGGAAGGGATGTTAGTGGTGAAGGAGTACAGCAAGGTCTTTTAAAAATACTAGAAGGTGCAGATGTCTATGTTCCTGTAAAAGGAAGTAGAAAAAATTCAACTGCAGAGACAGTTCTTTTTGATACTACACATGTTTTATTTATTTGTGGTGGAGCTTTTGTTGGTTTACGAAAAGATAAAGAAAAAGAAAAATCTTCTGTTATGGGGTTTGTAAATTCGGATGAAATACAAGTAGAAAAAAAAGATATAGAAGCTAAAGAGCTTATATCTTTTGGATTAATTCCTGAATTTATTGGTAGAATTCCAGTTATTGCTGAATTGAATAAACTATCTAAAGAGGATTTAATAAAAGTTCTTACTGAGCCTAAAAATGCCATTACAAAACAATATGAGATATTATTTGAACTAGATGGAGTAGATTTAGAATTCAATAAAGAATCACTTGATGAAATAGCAGAAATTGCTGTTGAAAAAGATGTTGGAGCAAGGGGACTTAGAGGTATAATTGAAAAATATATGTTACCTTTACAATATACTATTCCCTCAGAAGACAATCTTGGAACATGTGTTATTACCAAAGAATATATAGAAAATAAAGCTGAGGTTGAATTAATTTATAAAAAACCATCTACTAAAAAAGCATCAAAAAAAATTAATTATAATGATATTAAAAAATGATTTGTTTGTTTGATATTATTTAAAGGAATAATAATTGCATTATATTCTTCATATTTAAAGAAGAAGGATAAAAAATGGCAGTTAGAATTACAGAAGAATGTATATCATGTGAAGCATGTGCTCCGGAGTGTCCCGTTGCAGCAATATTAGAAGAAGGACATGAAAAAAATCCTTACGAAGACTTTTTTTATGTAAAACCAGAGTCTTGTGTAGAGTGTGTAGATCATGCAGATACTCCAAGATGTGCAGAAGCTTGTCCTACAGAAGGTGCAATTGTTTGGGATATGCCTTATACTGAAGATTTTAACGATTACTTTGCACTAAGAAATGAAGAAGGTATTTATAAAATTAGAGTACATAAGAAGAAAGGTTTAATGCTTCCAGAAGTAAAGTCTCAAAAGTTTATTGCAGATATTACTATGGCTGATAGAGAGTCAGAATCAAATGTTCAAAATTTTTAAATAAAAGAACAAATGAAATAGTAGGTATTTAATAGTTGCAGGATTTGTTTATTCTCAAAGATACCAGATACTTATACTTTTAATATTAATTAAGAGGAATAGTTATTGAAAATTCTGCACCTTTATACTCTTTTTCTTTATACTTAAAAGTTTTATTTTCTACACTAATAAAGCCTTCTAAATGCTTTTGTATAATCTGATAAGTCATATATAAACCTATTCCTGTACCTTGTGATTGGTGTTTTGTTGTAAAGTAGGCTTCAAATATTTTTTCAATATTTTGTTTTGGAATTCCACCTGCATTGTCTTTTATTGTGATTATCATCTTTCCATCTTGTTCAAATTCTGAACAATCTGAAACTTCACAATCTTGCATTTTGCATTCAGATACTCTTTTGATATCAAATAAAATGATTTTTTCATTTTGTTTACTAGTTTCAAACGCATCAATCGCATTATTTAAGATATTAATAATTGCCTGTATTAGCTCATTTTCATAAGTAAGAATTTGAAAATTCTGAATATTTTTAATAATATGAATATTTCTATTAGAAAATCTTGAAGATGTTAATTGAACTGTTTTTTCATATAATTCTTCTGTAGTAAATTCTTTTGCTATTTTATTAGGATTAAAAAACTCTCTAAAATCATCAATTGTTTGAGATAAATATTTTGTAGATTTTAGAATTGCATTTATTGATTCATTTTGTGTGTCTTTTGTAAGTATTCCTAAATCATCTTCTAGTTTAATTCTACTAGTAGCAGTACTAATTAAGTTTAATGGTTGTCTCCATTGGTGAGCGATATTTCCTATCATCTCTCCCATAGAAGCCATCTTTGATTGTTGATATAAAATCATATCTTTTTTTCTATTTGCATTTAACTCTTTTAAAATTCGTTTATTATAATTATCAAAAAACTTTTTTAGAACATCAGATATATAAGTTGCAATAAACAATAAGAATATAGTCATCAAAAGACTTATAATCATAGTGTTTTTTAGTGATTCATCATTTATCTCTTTTAACTCTTTTTCTTTTTTATCTAGATATTTTATTAATTCTTTATCATAAAATCCAGATGCTATAGCCCACTGCCAATCTTCTAAACCTTTTATATAAGTAACTTTACTAGCAGGTTTTCCTGTTTCAGGCATAATTGTTCCAATATACTTTATATATCCACTACCTTCTTTAGCTTTTTTTATTATTTCTTTAGTAATTTCAAAACCATTTGCATCTTTTAAGTTTAATCGATTTTTTCCTATATAAGACTCTTTTACATGAGCTAGTTGTGTTCCATCATAATCAAAAATAAAAACATATCCATTTTTTCCATAAGTAATTTTTTGAATATGATCTTCTATCATATGATTTTTTAAATTTTTTGTAAAATCATCGATATATTCACCTGTTCCTACAAATATACCTAAAGGCTTAAATAGTTTATTAAAAGTGATTTTTTTATATTCACCTTTTAAATCATTAGGTTTAAACCAATATAATTCATTGAAAAAAGTATCTTTCTTTTTAAGATTTTCAATCATAGTCTCTGTAATCAATTGACCTTTTTTATCTTTTGTTCCTAGTACAGATTTCCCTTCTAATTGGGGTTTTAAAGGATGAAGAACATTTTCACCTTTCATATTAAAAATATAAAAGTATCCTCTATCATTGTTGAATCTTATATTTCTAAGTGCTTCTTTTATAAGTTCTAAAATTTCTGTATCATCTTTATCAGAAAATTTGTTATAAATATTTTCTATGATTGAGTAAGCTTGATTAATACTATTTTCTAAATCTTTATGTAATTCTTTTTCTAATTTAGCTTTTTCGTTAATAACATCGTTATAAACCTTTTCTACTTGTACTTTTATAAGAGCTTTATTTGTTTCTATATAATTTTTTTTATAGACTTCTAAATCTTTTCTAAAGTTTTTTTCATTTTGTATATAAATAAGAGAGTTCACTATTATGGCAATAGTCATGATTACTACAATAGGGGAGTATTTAACAAAGTTTAAAAGTTGTTTCTCACTATTTATTAACATGAATTATTGCTCTAACATAATACTTATGTCTTTTTTCGCTCTATTTGATAGAAAGTTTTTATATAAAGTCTGATTTACTTTGAATAATAATTTACTATTATTTTGAATTTGTTCTGTAACAATATCAGAAGCTACAGAAATCTGAACAAAAAGTTCATTATCTGAACTTACCCAAGTATTTATAACCTTAGAATGAGTCAATGCTTTTAGCGATATATGCTCTGCAAATTTTTTAATATCTTTATCATAAGTTAGAGCATCACTAGTCTCTTCATCATAATCTCTATAAAGTTTAAGTACTTTAATGTAAATCTTTTTTGTAAGGTTATGGCTTGCATTGATAAGTGCTCTTTGTCTATGAAAGTTAAACTCTTTTTTATCAATATTAGTTGTTGCTCCAATCTGCGTTATATAGCCTTTTTTTTCAGGATTTGTTAACCAATCAGGACTATTAGCTGGTAATACTACTTCTTTTTTAGATGTAGTCGTATTACTTGAAAAAGGGTAAAAACAACCTCCTAAAAGAAGAGATATTATAATTGATAAAAAAAGAGTTTTTTTCATTTAGTTTTTCCTATATATTTAAATAGCTTTAGTCTAGTTATCAGTAAATTTTTTGATAATTTTTCTAGATTTTGCTAGTGCTTTTTTACTTGAGTTTTTATCAAATGTCAAAGCTACGGCCATTCTTCTACCTACATGTGACTGAGGTTTTCCAAATACTCTTACAAATGAATCTTTTGTAAAAGCACTTTTTTCAATTTTTATTTCTGGATTAAAAGTATCATTTTTTGCTTTATACGCAGCACTTGCCCCTGCACCATAATCAATATAATCTAAAGGCAATCCTAATACTGCTCTAACATGAAGTGCAAACTCACTTTGAGATTGAGTAATCATAGTAACCATCCCTGTATCATGAGGTCTTGGACTTACTTCTGAGAAGTATACTTCATCACCTTTTACAAACATTTCTACACCAAAAATACCACGACCACCTAAACCATCAGTTACAGTTTTAGCAATCTTTTGTGCACTTTTTTTAGCTTTTTTACTCATATCCATTGGTTGCCATGAGAAAATATAGTCACCATCTTGTTGTATATGTCCAATTGGTTCACAAAATACAGTTTGTTTTTCATTTCTAACTGTAAGCATTGTAATTTCATAATCAAATTTAACAAATGCTTCAACGATTAACTCACTTGCATCACCTCTGGCTTCTTTTGCAATTTCCCATGAAGCTTTTAAATCTTTTTTACTTTTTGCAACACTTTGACCATGTCCTGATGAACTCATAACAGGTTTAATAACACAAGGGAAACCCATGTTTTTTGCAGCTTTTTGTAAGCCTTCAAAAGTAGAAACAAATTCGTATGGACCAGTTTTTACTTTTAGTTCTTCTGCTGCAAACTGACGAATATTTTTTCTATTCATTGTTTTATTTACTGCATCAGCATTTGGAATAACATGAAAACCTTCTTTTTCAGCAGTAAAAAGAGCTTCAATATTGATTGCTTCAACTTCAGGTAAAATATAAGTTGGTTTTTCTTTTCTTATTACATCTAAAATTTCGTTTTCATTTTTCATGTTTATAGTATAAGCTCTATTTGCTACAAGTTGTGCGGGAGCATTGTTATAACTATCAACTGCGATTGTTTCAATACCAAGCCTTTGAGCTTCTATGATAACTTCTTTACCAAGTTCTCCACTTCCTAGAAGCATGATTTTAATTGAATCAGATTTTAGAGGTGCTGTAAATTTCATTTTTTTCCTTCTTTTTGTATTAATTCTTCATTTTCTTTTTTGATTTTTGCTTGAAAATTTTTATCAAAGTTTATAAGTTTATTTTTTCTAATAATTGCTTTTAAAATTTTTACATAATTATGTCCAATACCTGAATATTTTGACATTGTGGCACTTAATTTCATCCCATCTACAAGTTTTCCTGCTGTTCTCATTTGTTTTCTTTTTAATCTAAACTCATAGTATGCCCCTGTACGATTTAAGTTTTTCATATATGCTTTAATAGAAGCTTGTAAGTTTGGAAAAATCCTTATAAAATGCTTTTTCCCAGAAGCTCGTCTAAGTGGCATCATCCCAATTGCAGGATTGTATGTCCAGTGACCAAAAATATTATTTGCTTTTTTAAAAAATCTACTTTTACCCCAACCACTCTCTGTCGCAGCTTGTGCTAAAGCCATAGATGGAGGAATAATATCAATTCTTTCTAAATATCTTGAATAGTTATATATATTCTGTACTTTATATTTGATTTGTAAATCTTTTAATTTTTTATACTCTTCAGAGTTAGGGTCTAAATTTTTATTTTTATTTAGAGATTTAACAAAAGCTCTTTCTTTCAAAATTTCTCTATTTTCTATTTCAATTCTTTCATTAAAATAGTTAAAGAAATAATCTTTTTGTTGTGCTATAGGTAGTTTATAGTAACTTTTTGGAAAGCCAGCATCTGCATTAAGTGTAATTAATAATGCAGATACTAAGATTAATATTTTAAATAAATTTTTCATTATATTGAAGCTGTAAAAATCTGTTTTACAGCACCTTTAAAATATATTTTTTCTGATATTTTTGAAATAGTTAATTCTTCTTCACTTTTTGGATAAACAAAAGTTTTGTTTTCTACTAAATCTAAATCATTAGCTCTTATAAAACAAGCAACCATTCCTGTTCCACAAGCAAGAGTTTCACCCTCTACACCTCTTTCATATGTTCTAACTTTTATAATGCCATTTTCGATTTTTGCAAAGTTTACATTTGCGTTGTGTTCATATCTCATTTTTGCACATAAATCATGGTCATATTTTTCTAAATCATCAACAATAGTTACTAAGTGAGGAACTCCTGTATCAATTAGGTACCAAGTAAAACCTTCTTGTTGAAACTCTTCTTTTATAACAACAGGTTTTGTCATTTGAGATTCAACAATATTATCATCTACTTCTGATTCAATTAGTCCAGCTTCAGTTAAAAATTTCATTTGTGATGAAGCTAAACCGTTATTGTATGCATAGTGTGCTACAGCTCTAGTTGCATTTCCACACATTGCAGCATCACTTCCATCACTATTATAAAATTGCCATTTAAAATCTGCTTCATCACAAGGCAATAGTACAACAAAACCATCTGCTCCTATTCCTTCTGTTCTATTACATAATCTTATTGCATCTTCAGTATAGTCTTTTTCAATAAATGTATGAAAAATTACAAAATCATTTCCACTTGCAGAATATTTTGTATATGTCATAAAATCTCCTTAATGATTCTTTCTACTTCTCTTTGCAAATTTTTTAAATTTGAAGAGTTATCAATTACTAAATCAGCTAAATCTTTTTTCTTTTCTATATCCATTTGATTAGATATTTTAAGCGCTGCTTCTTCTTCATTGATACCATCCCTTTGCATTAATCTTTGAATTTGTAACTCTTTTGGCGTATAAATTACTAAAGATTTTGGTATTGGATAATGCATCTTTTCAAAAAATAGTGGAATATCTATGAAATAGGGTTTATTTTGTTTTTCAAATATTGCAGCTTCTTTTATAATCTCTTCTTTTATCAAAGGATGTATAAAAGCTTCTAGTTTTAATTTTTCTTCTTCATTTGAAAAAATTATTCTACCTAGGTTTTTTCTTAGAACTTTTCCATTCTCTACAAACTCATTTCCAAACATTTGGGCAATTTTGCCACTATGCATATCAAGTAGCTTATGGGCTATTTTATCTGCATCAATTGTAAGAAAACCATGAAGTTTTAGTAGATTACAAACTGTACTTTTACCTGTCGCAATTCCACCTGTTAAAGCTATTGCATGTTTAAATAAATCATTACTCATAGTAGTTATATTACTATAATAATGATTTATTTAACTTTATTTAAGTTTTTAGAAGAGTTGCTTATCTTTTTGCGATACCAGTAAGTGCTTTATGTTGACCTGCTGGAAATACAAAAGATGCATGATGAATTTCTGTAGAATAGTATTCTAAATCACTTAATAAATCTGATCTTTGTAATACAATATCTGCTGTTGGGTGATATTTTTTAGAAGCTAAAATGGCAGTTGAATGTCCAAATCTAAATGGCATTGCAATCCAAAAGTTTCTTCCCACAAGTTCTAAATCTTCTTTTAGTTCATTACTATCGTTACTAAAGCTTGATGTTTTAAATGTAATAACACCGTCATCTTTTAATACTCTTTCAATATTTGCTAATAACATTTCATCAAGTTTTACATCAGTAAAGATTATTACATCAATATTTTTTTCATTTTTAGAAGTTAAAAGTGATACATCACCAAACTCAATATTTCCTGTATGCTTTGAAGCTTCTTTCTTTAAATTTTCAGTTGAATTTCCAATTATTAAAACATTTTGAGCTTCTTTATGAGTACAAAGTGGAGTATGCACCATCATTTCATTAAAAGTTTGATTATCTCTCATTTATGAATGTCCTTATTTTTTATAAAATTTTGGATATAATACCAAAAAATTTTTAAATTACAAGGATAAATTAATGTGTGCTGAAAAATTACAGCGTATTTTAATGGCAATAGTATTAACGGTATCACTTTTTTTACTTTTAAATGGTTCTATTTTTGGAATTGTTTTACAAGTATTTGTGATTTCAATGGTTTTAATATGGGCATTCACAGATTTTTGTCCTTCTCTTTGGGCATTTAAAAAAATGTTTGGAGCTTGTGAAAAAAAAGAAAATAAGGAAAATAATGGCAACAGTTAGTTACAAAGATGCTGGCGTAGATATCGATGCAGGAAATCAATTTGTAGAGAATATTAAACCTCTTGTTAAATCAACGATGATTCCAGGAGTACTTGGTGGAATTGGTTCATTTGCAGGTGCATTTGAACTTCCAACAGGATACAAAGAACCTGTAATTCTTTCTGGAACAGATGGAGTTGGAACAAAATTAAAATTAGCAATTGATTCTAAAAAATTTGATACAGTTGGTATTGACTTAGTAGCTATGTGTACAAATGATTTATTATGTAACTTTGGAGAGCCATTATTCTTCTTGGATTATTATGCAACTGCAAAGCTTGAAGTTGATGAAGCTACTGATGTTGTAAAAGGTATTGCAGAGGGTTGTATTAGATCTGAGTGTTCATTAGTTGGTGGAGAAACTGCTGAGATGCCAGGTATGTACAAAGAAGGTGATTTTGATTTAGCTGGTTTTTGTGTTGGTATTGCGGAAAAAGCAGAGTTAAATAGGATTGAAAGAATTGAAGCTGGTGATACACTAATTGCACTTCCAAGTTCTGGTATCCACTCAAATGGTTTTTCACTTGTAAGAAAGCTTCTTTTAGAAAAATTAGGAATGTCTTTAGAAGATGAGTTTGATGGAAAACTATTAAAAGATGTATTATTAGAACCAACAAGAATTTATGTAAAAGAATTCAAAGCAAACAAAGAACACATCAATGCCTTAGCACATATTACAGGTGGTGGTATTACAGAAAATTTACCAAGAGTTTTACCTGATAATTTTAAAGCAGTTGTAAAAAGAGATGCTATTAAAGTATTACCAATTTTTGAATTTATGGGACAGTTTGTAGAAACAGAAGAGATGTATAGAACATTTAATATGGGTGTTGGTATGGTTCTTGTTGTTAATCCTGCAAATGTAGATGCTGTACTTGCAAACACTGATGGATATGTTATTGGTGAGATTGCAAATGGTGAAAAAGGTGTAGAGTTTATTTAATATAAAATCTTAAATAATTTATAAAAAGGGTAGCCAAGATGGTTACCCTTTTTTTATGTCTAAATTTTTTTATGAGTATTAACTTATCATATCTTTTTCACATCCTTTAAGTATTCTTATACTTGAGACGAAGGAGAAAGTAATGTTTAAAAATGTTAGTATAAAAGTAAAAGTTTTAGCTATTGCGCTTTTAGGATTATTTCTATTAGCTAGTGTTGTAGGCTTTATTTCTGTAAATAAAGCAAGTGAAGCCTTAATGAAAAAAAGTTATGGTTCCTTAACTTCCGCTAGGGATGGAAAAACTGAACAAATCAAAAACTTTTTTGCAGATAAAATAGCAAGTATAGATACTCTTGTAAAAACAAAAGATGCAATAGAGTTAGCTTATGATATGGATAGTATTGAAGGTATGATGAATATCAATGCTGACGGAAAATTTCCCATTGAAGAGCAGCATGTAAAAAATGTAACAGCCCCACATGAAAAGTTTTTTAATAATTATATGAAAGCAAATGGATATGCAAATATTTATATGGTAAATGTGCGAACAGCACAAGTTATGTATGCTGCTGATAAGAAAAGTGATTATGGAGAAAATTTAAAAACTGGTGAATTAAAGAGTAGTGGTTTAGGTGAAGTTTTTGAAAAAACAATGAAAAATATGAAACCTACTTTTGTAGATATAAAACCCTATGGACCAAGTAACAATGTCCCAACAATGTTTTTAGGAGCTCCAATTCTTGAAGATGAAGAGCTAACTGGAATTTTAGTTTTTCAAATTAGTGATAAAACTATAAATAGTGTAATGAAGTTTAGAAAAGGTTATGGTAAGACCCAAGAAGACTATTTAGTAGGAACTGATTTTCTTATGAGAAGTGATAGTTATTTAAATCCTAAAACCCATAGTACAAAAGCATCTTTTGCTAACCCTAAGAAAGGTAATGTAAAAACAGAAGCTTCTCTTTCTGCTTTAAAAGGTAAGTTAGAAACGAAAATTACTACAAATTATAATGGTACCTCGGTATTATCTGCATATGGATTGATTAAAATAGGAAAAGATTTAAAATGGGCAATAATATCTGAGATAGATGAATCTGAAGTTTTGATGGCTTCTAAAAATATCAAAACTCAAAGTACTATTATTGCTCTTGTCTTCTTAGTTGTAATTGCATTTATTGTTTATTTCGTAATAAATAAAGAGGTGATAAAACCTCTTAATGATTTTCAAAATGGTTTAGTAGAATTCTTTAAATATTTAAATAAAGAGACTGAAGCGGTTACCTTATTAGAAAATAAAACAAAAGATGAAATAGGGGTAATGTCCCAAATAGTAAATGAGAATATTGTAAAAACTAAATCTTTACTAGAGGAAGATGCTGCTTTAATTGAAGATGTAAAAAGAGTAGTTTCTTTAGTAAAGGAAGGGAAGATAAAACAAGAAGTTAAAAAAAGTACAAGTGACGAAAAACTTGAAGAGTTAAAAACTATGCTAAATGAAATGCTTGAAGTAATGGCAAAAGATGTAGCAGTTGATTTAAATAGAATAGAAAATGCTTTAGATAGTTACCAAAGATTAGATTTTACCCATAGAATAGAAAATGCAAGTGGTAAGACTTCTTTAGGTCTAAATGCTTTAGCTGATATTATAAATGAAATGTTAATTGAAAATAAATCAAATGGTCTATCTCTTTCAAAAAGTAGTGAAGTACTACTTGAAAATGTAAATAATCTAAATAGAAATTCAAATGAATCAGCCGCAGCTTTAGAAGAAACAGCAGCTGCCTTAGAAGAGATAACAGGAAATATTGCAAACAATACTAACAATATTGTTCAGATGGCTAATTATGCTAAAGAACTTACAGGTTCTGCAAATGAAGGGAAAACTTTAGCAGAAGAGACAACAAGTGCAATGAATGACATAGATGAACAGGTTACATCTATTAATGAAGCTATTTCTGTTATTGATCAAATTGCATTCCAAACAAATATTTTATCACTAAATGCAGCAGTTGAAGCTGCAACTGCAGGGGAAGCAGGGAAAGGGTTTGCAGTAGTTGCACAAGAAGTAAGAAATCTTGCAAGTAGAAGTGCCGAGGCTGCAAATGAAATTAAAACTTTAGTTGAGTCTGCTACTACAAAAGCAAATGATGGAAAGACAATTGCTTCAAGGATGATTGATGGATATAGTGGATTAAATGATAATATTTCAAAAACAATTGAACTTATATCTGATGTAGAAAGTGCTAGTAAAGAACAAAAAGCCGGAATAGAGCAGATTAATGATGCGATTAACTCTTTAGACCATAAAACTCAAGAAAATGCAAATATCTCAAATAGAACAAAAGATGTTGCTAATGAAACAGATAATATTGCAAGAGTTATATTAAAAAGTGCAGATGAAAAAAAGTTTATTGAGAGTTAAATAGAAAAGAAGAGTAATCACTCTTCTTTTTTAGGCTTCTTTCATTTCAATAAAAAGGAAATGTGAAGAAGTGATTGCTTTTATATCAATCTTTGATTCTTTTGTAATTTCCATTGCATCACTTTCTTTTAATTCTAATCCATTTATTGTAGAAATTCCTTCTATTTGTACAAAATAGATTTGTCTTTTTTCTTTTATATTAAATTCTAAATTTTTATGTTTTTTCAATCTAGATACATAAAAGTTCACATCTTGATAAATCTGTATCGAAGCATTTTCTTCTTTAGAAGAGACTATATTTAATAATTTATTTTCACTTTGTTCTTCTTTAAATTTATATGAACCATAAAGTTTAGGAAGGTTATTTTTAGGCGGTAAAATCCAAATTTGTAAAAGTCTTAAGTCTTTATCTTTACTTTTATTATATTCACTATGATATATTCCATCTCCGGCACTTAGATATTGAACTTCACCACGTTTTAAAGTCTCACTATTACCCATTGAATCTTTATGAGTAATTTCACCATCTACAATATAAGAAATAATCTCCATATTTTGATGTGGATGGGTATCAAAACCACCCTGAGGATGAACAATATCATCATTTAAAACTCTTAAAACTCCAAATTGTATATTATTTGGGTTTCTGTATTCTGCAAATGAAAAGTGAAATCTACTCTCTAACCATCCAAGGTTAGAGGTACCCATATTTTCTTTTTTTATTCTTTTCAACATCTTATATCCTTTATTTTAAAAGACCTACAAATTGAGTTAATATTTTTATTGAA
This sequence comes from Arcobacter sp. LA11, assembly GCF_001895145.1. NCBI lineage: Bacteria > Pseudomonadati > Campylobacterota > Epsilonproteobacteria > Campylobacterales > Arcobacteraceae > Arcobacter > Arcobacter sp. LA11. Next base: position 251,746 of record NZ_BDIR01000001.1, read on the forward strand.
CTATCAGGTTTTAGTGGATTTTGGTATGTTGTAATAATTTCTCGTGGCATTACAATACTCCCAAGCCTTACGAATTGGCTTCTCATGGCATTTACTACATCTGTACCTCCTGCTCCACTATGAGTAGATAGTTGAATAGTTTTAAGAGCAAAAAGCTTTCTAAAATCATCTCCTACTCTTGATACCCAAGCAATAGTATTTACTAATACAGGAGGTAATGAAAAGTTATATTCAGGTGTAACAAAAAGATAACCACTGGCACCTTCCATTTTTTTAATTAAATCATCAACTTTAGTTGGAATTCCATCTTTTTCTTCTTTTAAACTATCATACATAGGAAGGTCTAAATCTACTAAGTTAATAATTTCAGATTCTTTCCCCAACTCTTCTAGTTGAGCATGTAAATTTTTTGCTAATTTCATATTTTCATTTAAACTTGATACAAAAATTAATATCATAATGTACTCCTTTTATTTTTTATCTAAACTATATTTTCCTGCACCTATAAAAGTAATTGCAACTGAAGCTAGTAAAAATAGTAAAGGTAACTCAATAACTAAACCACCATTTTTACCTATTAGAAATAAATCTTTTGAATGGGCAAGAAAAATTGCAAATCCCATAGTTGCTGCTAAACCTAGCGATGCGAATCTTGTAAAAAGACCTAATATGATTAATATAGGTAATATTATCTCTCCAATATATACTCCATAAGCTAATATTTCAGGAAGACCATTATTTGTCACAAGATATTTAATTCCACCGATTCCTCCAGTAAGCTTTTTTATGCCGTGAAATAACATCAAAGTACCAATTGATAATCTTAATATTAGTTTTCCAATATTTTCACTTAGTAGAGTTGCTAAGAGTAGTTCTAATTTTTTCATGTGTGTCCTTTTAGTACTAATTAGTACTATATGTTTAAATTTTTTTAGTTAGCTTTATAAACTTTATTTAAAAGTTCATATAATGTATCTAACTCTTCATCACTTAATATTTCAAGTGATTTGTTTAAGTTTTTTGCGTGATTTGGAAATAGTTTTTCAATTACATCTTTTCCTTTTTTTGTAATACTCAAAATTGAAGCCCTTTTATCCTCTGGGTTGGCAACTGTTGTAATCCATTCATCTCTTTTTAGATTTTTAATTACAACTGTGATATTACCTGGTGTACTCATAGTAAGTTTTGTAATTGAACCAATATTTAAATCACCTCTATGATAAAGTACTTCAAGTACTCTAAATTGATTAAGCGTTAAGTCAAAGTCATTTAAATAATCAACTAATTGGGTATGAAATTTCTGTCTAACTCTTTCTATTCTAAGAATAGTTTTCATAGACTTGTCTGTTCTTTTCCCATAACTTTTAAGTGATTCTGTTCTCATTTCTTTAACTCCTTGTGAAAGTATATTACTAATTAGTAGTAAATGTCAAGAAGAGAAATTGAATATATACTACTAATTAGTAATATATATTCATGAAAGAACGATTATTTAGGCTATCTCTAAATTTTGAAATTTCTAGGTTCTTTTTGCTGTAGACATAAAAAGTGCAGCTAAAATTAAAAAAGCACCTGTTATTCTGTTCTGAATTTTCATAGCTTTTACATCTTTTATAAGAAACTTTAGTTTTGCTGCCATAGATGAATATCCTGTCATTACAAAAATATCTACAATACATAAGGTTATTACGATGATTGTAAATTGTAACCATAATGATTCATTTGGATTTAAAAACTGAGGAATGAAAGCTACTAAAAAAACAGTTGCTTTTGGATTTGTAAGGTTGATAAATGTTGCAGTTATAAATGCTTTTTTTGCACTATAGTTTTTTAGATGCTGACCTTCTTCTACTAATTCTACTTTTTCAAATATTTTTGTAAGACCTAAATATATAAGATATAAAACACCAATCCATTTGATAATATTAAAAAGCATAACTGATTGCATGATTAAAGCACCAAGCCCTATAACTACAATAAAAGTTTGTGCAAAAAGACCAGCTTGTAATCCCATGATTGCAGCATATGATTTTTTTAATCCATATTTAATCCCATAATTCATAGAAACAACTGCACCAGCACCTGGTGATATAGAGATAGCTAAAGAAGCTAAAAAAAGTGTTAACCAAACATCAAATTCCATAATAATCCAATAAATATATTTTCTTGAATAATAGCATAGTTTGTTAAGAAATTTACTTAACCTTTTCGTAATAAAATTTTAGATAAAATATCACGTTTTACTAAAAGGTTATGAAGGAATTTATATGTTATTAACACCAGGACCAACTCCTGTACCAGAATTTGTAAGAAAGGCTATGGCTGATGTTACAATTCATCATAGAACGCCAGAGTTCGAAGAAATATTTAAAGAAACAAGAGAATTATTATTAGAAATTTTTGATATGCCAGAAGCTGTGATGTTAGCTTCTAGTGGAACAGGAGCTATGGAAGCTTGTGTTACAAACTTAACTCATAAAAAAGCATTGACAATAAACTCAGGAAAATTTGGTGAAAGGTTTGGAAAACTTTGCCAAGCTTTTGATATAGAGTTTACGGAAATAAAAAATGAATGGAATACACCAGTATCTGTTGATGCAGTTGTTGAAGCTGTAAAAGCAGACTCTGAAATAGATGCAATTTTTATTCAGCTTTGTGAAAGTGCTGGAGGATTAAGACATCCAGTTGAGCAAATTGCAGCTGAAGTTAAAAAAATAAACAAAGATATCATGATAGTTGCAGATGGAATTACTGCAATTGGTGTTGAAAAAGTTGATACTACAAATTTAGATGCAGTTATTACTGGAAGTCAAAAAGCTTTAATGCTTCCTCCTGGACTTTCAATGATTGGATTATCAAATGCTGCAGTTGAAAAAATCAATACAAAACCTGCTGGATATTATTTAAATCTAGCAAGTGAAATTAAAAAACAAAAAACAAATACAACTGCATATACAGCAGCTACAACTTTAATCATTGGACTTAGAGAAATTTTATCAAATATTAAAAACAATGGTGGATTTGAAGCTTTATATGAAAAAACTGCTTTAAGAGCAAGCTCTACAAGAGAAGCACTAAAAGCAATAGGTTGTGAAATTTACCCATCAAGTCCAGCAAATGCTATGACAACGATATACACAGAAAATGCACCAGCAATTAGAAAGATTTTAAAAACAAAATACAATGTAAATATTGCAGGTGGACAAGATCATATCAAGACTTTAATTTTTAGAATTAATCATATGGGATTAGTTGAAGATTTTGAAGCTTCTTGGGTTGTAAATGCTGTTGAATTAGCTATGGATGAATTAGGTTTAAGAGAGTTTGACGGAACTGCAAATAAAGTTTTTGCATCAAATATGTTTAAAGGTAACTAATGGTTTTCGAACATGAAATCCCAAAGGGAAGTAGATTATACTTTGGTAAAATTGCAAAAGTAAAAAGAGAACTAGAATATAAAATTAGTTCACTGTTAAATGATAATGGATTTGAAGAAGTAGTAACTCCGAATTTTTCTTATTCTCAACATCAATCTATTGCAAATGATAAAAAGCTTATCAAGTTTTCTGATGAGCAAAACGAACAAGTATCTTTAAGAGCAGATTCTACTTTAGACGTAGTTAGAATCATCACAAAAAGACTTGGAAGGACAACTAAGCATAGAAAATGGTTCTATGTACAACCAGTATTTACATACCCTTCAAACGAAGAATATCAAATTGGTTGTGAGTGGATTTGTCATGATAATATAGTTGATATTTTAAATTTAACAGGAAATATTTTAGATAGTTTAGAAATAAATCCTATTTTACAATTATCAAATATAAATATTCCAAAGCTTGTAGCAAGTGAACTTAATATTGATGTAGAGCTATTTAAAAATGGTGAAATTGCAAAGTTATTTGAACTTAATGTAGCTTGGCTAAATGATTTAATAAAAGTAAAAAATATTGAAGATTTAGAAAATGCTATAAAAGTAGTTCCAAGTATTATAAAAGTAGAACTTGAAAAGCTTTTAAAAACTGCTAAAGAGGTAGAATACAAAAATCTTGTAATCGCACCACTTTATCATGGAAGTTTAAAATATTATGATGATGTTTATTATAGAGTAATTCAAGATAATCATGTAATTTGTAAAGGTGGTAAATATAGTTCTGAAGGTATTAGTTCTTTAGGATTCGCTCTTTACACAGATAGTTTAATAAAAATTTTAGAGGATTAGGGAAAAGATGAAAGCAGATTTAATTGTTGGTATTCAATGGGGAGATGAAGGAAAAGGTAAGATGGTTGACATGCTTGCTCAAAACTATGACATGGTATGTAGATCACAAGGTGGTCACAATGCTGGTCATACTATTTGGGTTGATGGTGTTAGATATGCTTTACACCTAATTCCTTCAGGAGTACTAAATCCAGATGCAGTAAATATTATTGGAAACGGTGTAGTATTATCACCAGAGTCGATTATAAAAGAGATGGAACAATTTGATGATTTAGAAGGAAGATTATTTATTTCTGATAAAGCACATTTAAATTTACCTTACCACGCTTTAATTGATCAAGCAAAAGAGAGATTAAAAGGTGACAAGGCTATTGGAACAACTGGAAAAGGTATTGGACCTGCATATGCAGAGAAAATTTCTAGAAATGGTTTTAGAGTAGGTGAGTTACTAAACCCTACAAAACTTTGTGCTTCTATTTTAGAATACTTTGAACAAAACAAAGCTATTTTTGATGTACTTGAAATTGCAACTCCAAGCCAAACTGAACTAGTAGAGTTATTAACTACATATAAAGAAAAATTAGAGCCATTTATTGCAAATACTACAAACATGGTTTGGGATGCAATTGATGCAGATAAGAAAATATTGTTAGAAGGTGCACAAGGTACTCTACTTGATATTGACCATGGTACATACCCTTATGTAACTTCTTCAAACACAGTAAGTGCTGGAGCTTGTACTGGTCTTGGAATCTCTCCAAAAGATATAGGGGTTGTAACTGGTATCGTAAAAGCGTATACTACAAGAGTAGGAAATGGTCCTTTCCCATCAGAAGACTTTGGTCAAGATGGTGAAACAATGGCAGATGTTGGAAAAGAAGTAGGTACAACAACAGGACGTGGAAGAAGATGTGGTTGGTTTGATGCAATTGCTGTTAAACATGCTGCAAGATTAAATGGTTGTGACCAATTATCTTTAATGAAACTTGACGTTTTAGATGGTTTTGAAACAATTAAAATTTGTACTGCTTATGAAGTAAATGGTGAAATAATCAAGTATATGCCATCGGATTTAGAAGATGTTAAACCTATATATGAAGATATAGCAGGATGGGATAGTGTTGTTGGTTGTAGAGAGTTTGACGCTCTACCTGAAAATGCAAAAAAATATATTAATAGAATAGAAGAATTAACTGGTGTTAGAGTAGGTATCGTATCAACTTCACCAGAGAGAGACGACACAATTATTAGAGGATAAGCCCATGAGAATGAAATTACATCATACACAATATATATCGAGAAGAGTCGCAAGAGATTTAGCTATCTGTGAAGTTGTGGAAGTTAGAAAAACTAAAGATGAAATAGCAGCAGAAATTGAAAAAATTTTAGATGCTGATATTGAAAAAGAGCATGACTTAGATGAAAAAGTTGCTGATATTTTAGATGGTCAAGAAGAAAATATAGAGTTCTATAATGCAGATTATAGACAATTGTTTTGGCTAACTAAAAAAAGAATGGCAAATGATTTTGGTGTTATTCTAAATAATGAAGATAGATTTTCTGATATGGCTCATAAGATTTTAGATTTCTTATGGGAAGAAGATTTCATTCATTATACTTGTTCAGATAACCAAGTTAAAAATGTAATTTTTACTTCAATTGATGAGTTCTTAAAAGGTTTTGAAGACTCAGATGAAGCAGTATTAGAGAAACTAAAACATTATAAAAGAAAACTAATTCCAGGAACTGATGAGTATGATATTGTATATCATAGATTATATGAAGAAGAATTAATTAAGAGAGGGTTAATGTAAGATGCAAAAAGTATGGATTTATTTAGAAAATGGAACTTTTTTAGAAGCTAATTCATTTGGTGCTACAGGAACAAGTGTTGGGGAAATTGTTTTTAATACATCACTTACAGGATATCAAGAAATCATAACTGACCCTTCATACGCGGGGCAGTTTGTTACTTTTACAATGCCAGAAATTGGAAATGTTGGAGTAAACGAAGAAGACATGGAAAGTAAAACTGCATACTGTAAAGGTGTACTAGTTAGAAATTATCACCATGAACACTCAAACTTTAGAGCACAAGGTGATTTAGATGCACTTTTAAAAGAGCACAATGTACTTGGTATTTGTAATATTGATACAAGATATTTAACTAAAATGCTAAGAGATGAAGGTGCAATGATGATGATTGCATCTACTGAAGTTTCTTCAAAAGAAGAACTTGCAAAAAAACTATCTGAATCTCCAAGAATAGAAGATATTAATTACATCAAAGAAGTATCAACAAAAGAACCATATGTACATAAATTTGGAGCTTGGAATCATGAAGAATTAGCTTACAATAAAGCTATGATGAGTGATAAAAAAGTTGTAGTTGTGGACTTTGGGGTAAAAAGAAATATCTTAAATGAACTTGTACAATCTGGACTTGAAGTAGAAGTAATTCCTTCAACTTTTAAAGCAGAAGATTTAATAGCTAGATTTGAAGCAAAAGAAATCGGTGGAATCTTCCTATCAAATGGACCAGGTGACCCGCTTACACTAAGAGAAGAAAAAGAAGAAGTTCAAAAACTAATAGATGCAAATATCCCTATGTTTGCAATTTGTTTAGGACATCAAATGCTTTCAATCGCTCATGGATTTGATACATACAAACTGAAATTTGGACAGCATGGTGGTAATCATCCTGTTGCAAATCCAGACAATGTAGTAGAAATCACTGCACAAAATCATAACTATAATGTTCCAGATAATATTATAGAAATAGCTGAGATTACACATCAAAATTTATTTGATAATACTATTGAAGGTGTTAAATATAAAAATAAAGAGATTTTCTCAGTACAGCATCATCCTGAGGCAAGTCCTGGACCACATGAGTCGAAATATATCTTCGACGAATTCGCTAAGATTGTAAAATAAATAATTTTATTTTCGCAATCTCTGCGTTGAAAAGCTAAAACTACTCCTCACTTACTTTAAGTAAGCTCCTCACAGTTTTAGCTTTTATATTGGAGAAAATAATTATTTTTTTATCTATAAAAACTTATAGTATCTGATACTATTAATAGTATAAAAGTTAAAGAATTTTTTATTTTACATCATTTAGATAATAATCTATTTTAATAAAAGTTAATATTGATATTAGAATACTATGTTTTAAAAGGAATATTATGAAAAAGTTTCAAATCATTATACTTACAGTGTTTTTTTGTCAGTTAGTTAATGCCGCTGGTCCAGAGTGTCAAACAGATGTACTTAAAACTAGAGTTTCAAATACAGGAGGTTTATATATATCGGGTAGTAATATTTCCGATGGGAGTTTTATCTTTTTATGTAACCTTAGCCATGAAATAAATAGTTTAAGTATTAATACTTGTAAATCTTGGTTAAGTATTTTACAAACAGCTCAAGTTTCTTCAAGGAAGGTAGATATTTCATATAAATATACTGATTTAAATGTTGTTTCATCTTGTTCATCGATTCCAAGTGGATCAAATGCACCTTCTCCATATTTTATTCAATTGACAAATTAAATATTTATTTTATAATACTCCAGGTGCTTTCCACATAGAACTTGCCAATCCTTGGTCTACAAGTTCTAATTGCTTTTTATAAACTTCTTGCCATTTGATTTTTATTTCATCGTATAGTTTTTTATTTTCTAGATTTGGTATGTATTCTTTATCCCAAATTACCAGTTCTTTTGCAGCACTTGTAAGGTTTTCGTAAATGTTTGCTCCAACTCCTGCACTCATTGCAGCACCAAGTGCTGTGGCTTCTGTTACTTTTGGTATTTTAATTTTACAACCTGTTACATCGGCTAGTGTTTGACACCAAAGTTCACCTTTACTTGCTCCCCCTGCAAAAACTATTTCATCTATTTCTAGGTTTGTGAACTCTTTAATTTTATCTAGATTTATCGAGCTAACTATACAGGCATTTTCTTGTAAGGATTTAAACATGCTTGCTTTGTTGCAAACTTCTGGATCTATTGATAGATTTAGGAAGCTTGGGCTTGCGTGGTACCATTTTCCATAGTTCATACTATCAGAAAAAATTGGAATAATTCCATATGAACCTACGGGCACCTTTTTTGCTTTTTCCTCTAAAATTGTATATGGGTCTATTCCTAGTTCTTCTGCCTCAAACTTTTCCATATCACAAAAGGCATCTCTAAACCATCTCATGATTAGTCCACTAAAGAAAGTTATTCCTTCTGCTTGTGATTGGTTTTGTATTACGTGAGGATTTACTCTTAGACTCATGTTTTCTGGCAGTTTTGCATTTGATGATATATTTGTTATTTGTTGCCAAAAAGAACCACCTAGGATTGCAGTTTGTCCTAGTTCAACTAATCCAAGTCCAGCAGAACCTAATTGTACATCTCCTCCCCCTGTTACTACTTTTGTATTAGTTGAAAGTCCAGTTTCTAGAGAAGCTTCTTTTGTAACAGTCCCAATAACAGTTCCAACTTCATAACATGGACAGAAGATGTCATCTTTTATTCCAACTTTTGAAGCCATTGTTTTATCCCAAGTTCTTTCTTTGAGTGAGAAAATACCTGTTGTTCCACCATTACTAGGGTCAGTTGCAATTACTCCTGATAGTTTGGCTAAAATCCAATCTCCTATCATAGAGATATTGGCTACTTTTTCGTAAGTTTCTGGATGATTATTTTTAAGCCACATGATTCGTGGCAGTGCTCCTAGTGCAAATGTTTGTCCTGAAGTTTCGTAAAACTTTTCTTCAATACCATCGAAAGATTCTTTAAGATATGCTACTTCTTTAGAAGCTCTTGCATCTACATTTGCAACAGCCCAAAGTTCTTTTCCTTCTTTATCATAAAGAACAATACCTTCTCTCATACTTGTAGCACTAAGAGCTAAAATATCATCAGGATTAACACCAGAATTTTTTATAACTTCTTTGATACAATTTTTAGTAAGAATCCAATTTGAATCAAAATCAAATGACATACTATTAGCAACTCCAGTTTCTTCCAGATGTGTCCATTCTTGCTGGCTAACTTCAATTTGATTACCTTGGGTATCAAATAAAACTGCTCTTACACTTCCTGTTCCTGCATCGATTGCTAATAAGTATTCCATATAATTCCCTTATTTCTTCAATTTAGCTTGCTCTAATTCCCAATATTCCATTTCAAAACTATCTGCAAGTGAGATACTTTCATATCCTCCAAGTTTGTCAGCTTTTAAAACTGCATTCATAGTATGTGAAATAACATCATCTAAAATATTTGCTTCTTTTTCATTTTTCCCAAAAGTAATAATTCCAAAATCTTTTACAACAGTATAGTTTGGAGCTGGATTTAACATGATTTCATCTTTTGAAAATTCATTAAAATAGTTTTCATATGAAGTTTTATATCTATCTATTGCATCTTGAATATTTTCATCTTCAAGTACAAGTGGAACTCTTTTTGTTCTTATAATATGCTCAGGTGTTAAAACCCCTCTAGTAACAGTTTGTTTATCTAAAGATGAATAGTAAAGTGCTAGTGGAGTTTGATTTACTTTACAAACTATATCAACACCTTTTTCTTTTGATACTATTTCTAGTAGTGATTGAACATCAAAATCTTTTGCTTCTATATTTGGTAATTCATATGAAGCATTTTCTTCTAAAAAGTTTTCAGCAAGTGTAACTGCTTCAATCATCTTATCATAAGATTTTTTTGCATCATCATCAAAAGTAAAAATACCATGGTTGTGTAAGATTATACCTTCGCAAGTTTCCCAGTCTATATCTTTACTCATTTCATAAATTTTTTGAGCTAAAATAAAACCTGGCATCACATAAGGAACTATTAAAAAGTTTGGAAATACTTTTTTAATATTTTCAATTCCTGATTTATTATTTGAGATTGTAACAACTGCATCAGCATGAGTATGGTCAACAAATTTAAAAGGAATGATAGCGTGTAATATAGCTTCTACAGATGGGTTAGGAGCACTTTTATCTATCATTGCAGCCTTTTGCTGTAAAACCATATCAGTATCGCTTAAAACGTCTAATTTGGCCATCTGTTTTAATACTTCAAGTTTTACAGGAGCAAAACCTTCTTCTTTGATAGAAACTAAATCCCAACCACTACCTTTTACGTAAAGAATATCTTCACCATCTACACAACTTTTTACAGAAGTATTTCCTCCTCCATGCAAAACTAGTTCGTCACTTCTTCCTAGAAGATTTGATGTATAAACTCTTAAAGCTAAATCACTTTTAAAAGATTTAGCTTCTTTGTCATTCCAAAGGTTATTCATCTTTTAACCTAAAATCTCTAAATGCTCTGTGTATTTTTTTTCACAGAATGGCTCATATGATGATTTATAAATTGCATAATGTTCTGTTTTTGCATGATTAGCTAATGCTTCTTCTTCCCAAGATTCTACTGCGTAAAACTTTCTTCTGTTTTCAGTACATTGAAAAATATCATAAAATATTACACCTGGTTCTGCTTTTGATGGTTCAACCATTGCAGTTAATAGTTCTTTCATTTTATCTTCACAACCCTCTTTAGCTATAAATGTTACTCTTTTAGTGATTGTCATTTTTATATCCTTGTTATTTTTAATTGAAGTCATATTATAAAAGAATTCATCTTATAATATATATGTTTTTTAAATACTATTTTTTGATTAGTTAAAATTAAGAGTTGTAGAGAGTAAGGTTTAAAGAACAAACCTTACTAATAGTTCATACGTTCCAGCTGCTGCAATACCACCTGCGATACCAGCAACAATATCATCACCCATAACTCCCCAGCCACCAGAAACTTTTTCATCTATTTTACCTATAATAGATGGTTTCCAGATATCAAAAAGTCTGAAGAAAACAAAAGCTAAAATTCCCATGATGATAAAATTTTCTTGAGTAATCCCAGAAATAGAAAGTGCTATCCACATCCCTGCAAGTTCATCTATTACGATTTCTTTACTATCATGCTCTCCCACTTCTTTTTCATAAATATCTATTTGTTTTACAGCAATTGCAGTAACAAGAAAAGCAAGTAAAAAAAGAGTTGATACATGTATATATTGAAGTAGGGCAAGTCCAAAAATAAGTGAAAGAAAACTTCCTACAGTTCCTGGTGCTTTTGGACTTAGTCCACTATAAAAAACAGTTAAAAAAAGCTTTCTCATACTATTTTTTCTTCTCAATTCCTAGTTTCTTTCTCTTTTCCCAAAGAGATTTTCTAGAAATTCCAAGTTTTTTAGATAGTTCTGTATCTGGGTATTTTGACTGGTAAGATAGAACCATCATTTTTACATAATCATTGATTGTCATGATATTATTTGTCATCATCATAGTTGATGATTTTTCAAATTCTATTTTATTAAAAGGAAAGTCTTCTTCTTTTTCAAGAGAAACAATGATACATTTTTTATCTTCAATTAATTTATTTAAATTATCTTTTGAACTTTTTTTAAGAGAGTGGTAATCTGTAAGGTAAAGTATTCCATTAAATTTTTCATTTACTCTTTTTTGCCAGTTATCTGAGTTTAAAGAGATAAATTTCATTTGTAAATCTAATTTTCTAGTTAATTCAAATGCAAGTTTATCCGCACTAATTTGAGAGTTTGTTTCAATAAGAATTGGAAAAGACGTTGGTAAAACATAGCCAGTTGTATCAACTTCGTTAAATTGAAACTCTAGATATTCTCTTAAAGTATGAAGCTCTTTTCTCAATGACTTGCATTCTCTATAGTGATAGATTTTCCTTACAAGCTCATCCATGATAAATGGCTTCATAATATAATCTTTTGCACCTTCTTTGATTGGATCAGTTACAGTTTCATCGGAAATATAAGATACTAAAAGAAGAATAATAGAATCACTATATCTTCTAATAATTGTTTTGCATAAAGCAGCAGGTAATGATGTAGATAAAAGTATAATATCGTAATCTTTTGTAAGATTATCAATATTAGGTGATTCTACAAAATCACAATTGTGTCCATCATCTAGTAATCTTGACACAACTTTTTGTGCAAGATAAATTTCACTCTCTATAATTAATATATTCATTGTCTTTCCCAGTCATAATATTTTAATGTAGCAATACTTTGTACTGCTACTCCCTCAGCTCTCCCTACAAAGCCAAGTTTTTCTGCCGTAGTCGCTTTTATGTTTACAAATTGTTTTTCAATATTTAATAACTTTCCTATTGTTGATTTTATCTCTTGTTTATGAGGATTTATTTTTGGTTTTTGTGCAATAATAGTTAAATCAATATTTACAATTTCGTAACCTACATTGTAAATGAATTTAACAATATCTTCTAATAAAACTTTTGAATCTATTCCTTTATATTGGGCATCAGTATCTGGGAAAAATTCTCCAATATCTCCTGCTCCTGCTGCTCCTAATAAGGCATCAATTAGTGAATGAATAAGAACATCTCCATCACTATGAGCTTTAAATCCATAAGGTACATCAATATTTATTCCACCTAAATACATTTTTTTATTTTCTTCAAAAGGGTGAATATCAAAACCAGTACCTGAAAAGAAGTTTTTAGAAGGTGATTTTATACACTCAATAGCTTCTATATCTTCTCCAAAAGTTAATTTTTTACTTTTTATACTTCCTTGAATATATTTAATTTTTCCACCAATATTTTTTATTGCACTACTATCATCTGTAAATTCAGTATCTGTATCAAGTGCTTTATTAAGAATTTTTGTATTTGATAATTGAGGTGTTTGGATAAGTTTTACTTCATCCCTGTTAATAGTTTCATTTTTATAAACAACTGTATCGCTAACATTTAGTGCTGGGACAATACAATCTGCTTCATTTTTATTTTCAATTAAATCTAATATAATATTTTTTGGTATGCAAGCTCTAGCTACATCTGTTACCATTACAAATTGGGTAGTTACTTTTTGTAATGCATTTTTCATAGACTCTTGTCTATTCTCTCCACCTTCAACAAAAATAAAATCATCTGAAAAGTTTCTCATGTAATTTAGTTCATTTTTATGAGAAGTGATTATGATATTTTTAAAATCTGAAAAGTTTTGAAGTCGGTTTGTAACAAATAACCACAATGGTAAGTTTCCAGTTCTAAGCCACTGTTTTTTAGGTTGCAGTCCAAATCTAGAGGAGTTACCTGCACATAATACTATTAATGTAACATTTGACAAAAAGACCCTTTGAGTAAAAAAGTTACATATTATACTTAATTGTAACTTATGAAATCTTAAAAATCATTTTCTAGTTTAAATTTGATAGAGTCGATTGATTGAAGAAGTGGTTCTACATCAATATTATACTCTGTAGCTTTAGTTAAAGCTCTTTGAATATTTTGGTCTGATAATGGATTTCTAACATCACATAAAATCTTTATAATCTCAAGTATTTGTGCTTTTTTAATATAGTCTTTTGGACAATGTTCCAAGTCTTCAACAAAACCAATTGAGAAGATTAGGTTATGACTTAAATTCCAATGTTTAAAAATATTTGCAGTAATTCTTGCACACGAGTATCCTAAAAATTCTTTTTCCACTGAAGATGTATTTTTATTCACTTCAAGTTGTTCTAAAAATGCTTCTGTTTCTCCATTTTCATTTAAAACTTCTGAAATTACAAATTTTCCAGTTTCTTGTAAGAATGCAGGTAAAAGTAAATCTTCTTTTAAATCAAAACTAATTTTTGAAACCCAAGTATTAACTAAATTTGAAGCAAGATTTGATGAGAACATAAAATCATCTGTACCAACACCATATGCCGATAGATTTGATTGAATTAAATTTTGGATAACTGAACCTAAAGCTATAGAAATAGTAAAGTTTACTCCTAATAGAGAAATAGCACGACTTGGTGTTTCTACTTCACTTACAAAACCAAACATTGCAGAGTTTGCAACTCTTAAAACAGTCGTGATTATCAAGGGATCTTGTTCAATAATTTTTAAAAGATCCAAAGGCTCTTTATTAGACATTCTTCTAAATTCTTCTAACTCTAAAACACTTTTTGGTAATGGAGGAAGTGAATCTATTTTTTCTATAATAAGCTTTTTCATCTATAGTTCCTATGTAAAATTCAATTATTCTTTTAAGGATAGTATAATATCAATTAATTGTTTATACTCATCTGTATTAAGTTGTAATAATTGAACTTTTTCTTTTTTCATATTATGATTTTTATGTTTTTTCAAATACTTTGTACTTTCTAGAAATTCGGAAGTTAAGGTCTTTTCAAATTGTTCTATCGTATTTGAATCAGACTCTTTATGGGATAATGAAATTTTATGAAAAAGAGATAAAACTTTTTTAAATTTATCATTTTCAAAAAATTTAATTTGCGGTTTATAATAATTTAATTTATGAATCATTTTTAATAATAAAAAAGATGAATTATTTATAAAAATCATATATTCAATATCTTTGTTATTTAATTCTTTATTTCCAAAATTTGTCGATAAAGATAGTTCATAACCATGAATTTGTCTCTCAAGATTTAAATAATACTCTTCAAATATATAGTCTAGTTCTTTATCTTTTGTGTGTATATACTGAATATGCGAGAAATAATATAACTGTTCTCCTATTAGATTATTTATAGTTTTTATATCTTTTTCTTCTAAAGGAATAAAAAATTTGAGTAAGTTTTTGGATTCTTTAAGAATCTGAAAAAAGCTATCTATATGTTTTCTTCTTTCTTTATTTGTAGCAAATGTAATACATAATTCAGTAAAAGTTTTTATTAGTAGTATATAACATTTAAATTCTATTTTAAAAAGGTTTTTATCTTCAAAAAAGCTACTTTTTAACTCATCTTCATAAAATCTAAATAGATTAGAAACTTCATCAAAATTATAATTATTTTCTTGGAAAATAGCGAAGTTTTTAGAAAAATCAAGTTTTTTTATAATATTAAGTAAATCACCTTCAGTTTGCTCTTTAGTGTAGATTAAATCTTCAAATTGTTTTTTTGTAGAAAGATAGAGTTTTTCAGTACAAATATTATTTATCATTTATAACCTAGTGCTTTTATTTAACAAGTATATAAAAACGAAACTTATATACTTAATAAATGAAAATTAACCTATTTAATTAAGTTTATATAAACAAAATTTGATATAATCAACAAAAAAATATTAAATTAATAGGATTTTCAGATGAGAGATTGGTTAGACAATCATAAAGATGATGAAGTAAGAACTCAGATGTATTATGCCAAAAGAGGCATTATTACACCAGATATGGAATATGTAGCAAAAGTTGAAAAAATTGACCCTGAATTAGTTAGAAGTGAAATTGAAAGAGGAAGATTAATTATTCCTGCAAATGTAAATCATAAGCATTTAACTCCAATGGCAATTGGAATTGCATCTTCTTGTAAAATCAATGCGAATATTGGTTCTTCTGCTTTAGCTTCAGATATTGAAGGTGAAATTGAAAAAGTAGATGTATGTTTAAAGCATGGTGCAGATACTATAATGGATTTAAGTACAGGTGGAGATTTAGATTCAATTAGAGCCGCTGTAATTGAACACTCAACAGTTCCAATTGGAACTGTACCTATGTATCAAATCTTACATGACTGTAATGATAAAATTGAAGATTTAACAATTGAATCTATGTTAGAAGTTTTAGAAAAGCAAGCACAACAAGGTGTTTCTTACTTTACAATTCATGCAGGGTTCCTTTTACAGTTTATGCCTCATGTTGCAAAAAGAAAAATGGGAATCGTTTCAAGAGGTGGTTCTTTAATGGCTGCATGGATGATGCACTATCATAAAGAAAATCCATTTTACGATGCATATGATGATATTTTAGAGATTTGTAGAAAATATGATGTTTCTTTATCTTTAGGGGATTCATTGAGACCAGGTTGTTTAGCTGATGCATCTGATGAAGCACAGTTAAGTGAACTTAAAATCTTAGGTGAATTAACTTTAAGAGCTTGGGAAAAAGATGTTCAAGTTATGATTGAAGGACCAGGACATGTTCCTTTAAATCAGATTGAAAGAAATATGAAATTAGAAAGAGAATATTGTCATGAGGCACCTTTCTATATTTTAGGACCTTTAACAACTGATATTGCTGCGGGATATGATCATATCTCTTCTGCTATTGGAGCAGCAGTTGGTGGATGGCATGGGGCTTCTATGTTATGTTATGTAACTCCAAAAGAGCACTTAGGTTTACCAAATGCTGAAGATGTAAGAGAAGGTATCATTGCATATAAAATTGCTGCACACTCTGCTGATATTGCAAGAGGTAGAAAAGATGCAAGAGATATTGATGATGAAATGTCAGATGCAAGATATGCCTTTGATTGGAATAAACAATTTGAACTTTGTTTAGACCCTGAAAGAGCAAAAGAGTATCATGATGAAACTCTTCCTCAAGATGTATTTAAAGAAGCTGAATTTTGTTCTATGTGTGGACCAAAATTTTGTTCATATAAAATTACACAAAAAATAGTTGAAGATCATGGTGATGCCATGAAAACAGCAGGTTAATTAACAAGAATAAATAAATCAAGAAAGGTCAAGTTTAACTTGGCCTTTTTTTATAAACGAAATATTTTGGTAAATTATTTTTTACCAAAAGTTACAATTTAAAAAGAAAAAATCTTTTTTTACTTGTTAAATAGTTTAATTAAGACAAAAATTATCCTATTTAAATTATAATACAAAAAAATCTAATAAATATAAGGAAAAATAATATGGCAACTGTAGCTGATATTAAAGAAGAATTAGGAAAAGTTCTATATCCTGGTTTTCAAAAGTCTATTGTTGAATTTGGTTTTGTGAAGGATGTTGAGCTTATTGATGATGAAAGTTGTTTAATTACATTAGATATTACATCTAGTTCACCAGAAGTAGCATCTCAATTACAAAAAGATATCTCTTCAACATTGGAAAAAATTGGTATTTTTACTGCAAAATTAAATCTAAAAAAACCAGAAGAACCAAAACAACAAAGTAATAGTGTAAGTGGAAGTAATATTGCTCCACAAATTAAAAACTTTGTAATGGTATCATCAGGAAAAGGTGGAGTTGGAAAATCAACTACAACTGTAAACTTAGCAATTGCAGCAGCAATGCAAGGTAAAAAAGTAGGTATCTTAGATGCTGATATTTATGGTCCAAATATTCCTCGTATGATGGGATTACAAGGTCAAGAAGTAGCAGTAGTTGGAAATAAAGCTAAACCTTTTGATGCATATGGTGTTGCTGTTATGTCAATGGGTTCACTTATGGAAGAAGGTCAAGCTCTTATTTGGAGAGGTGCTATGATTATGAAAGCAATTCAACAATTACTAAGAGATATTTTATGGGAAGAATTAGATATTCTATTTATTGATATGCCTCCAGGAACTGGTGATGCTCAATTAACTTTAGCACAAAGTGTACCTGTAACATGTGGTATTAATGTAACAACTCCACAACACGTAGCACTTGATGACTCAAGAAGATCTTTAGATATGTTTGCAAAACTTCATATTCCAATTGGTGGAATTGTAGAAAATATGAGTGGATTTATTTGTCCTTCATGTAATACAGAATCAGATATTTTTGGTATGGGAACATGTGAAGATTTAGCAGACCAATATAATACACAAGTATTAGGAAACTTACCAATTGAACCTGCTATTAGAGAAGGTGGAGATTCTGGTAAACCTATTGTTTATTGTGAACCTGAATCAGTATCTGCAAAAAGATATATGATGGCTGCAACTAAACTTTTAGCTTATGTAGATGAAGTAAGTGATAAAGCAGAAAATGCTTCTATTCAACCTACTACACCTCCTGGTGTATCAGCTTGTTCTACTTCATCAGCTGCAGGTGCAGCACCACAAGAAAAGAAAAGCCATGATGGCTGTGGTTGTAACCACTAAATAAAAAGAGGAACCCCTCTTTTTATTTAATAAATTCTTTATATTCTACTGTAGATAAATTTACTTTCACTAGGTATCACTAGTAAAAAACCTATTGCTGTAATTACTATTAAAATTGCCATTGTAGAAAAGTCTAAGGTGGTTAAAAAAACAATCAATCCTATTACTGCAATGATTTCAAATATTGCAAGACATGTAAACATTATATTTAAATACTTTGATTTAAAATATTTGAATTCTTCTTCAATATTTTGGAACTCTTTTTCTTGTGTATCATTTACTAGTTTTGAATAAGCTTTTTTATAATAAAGATATCCTCCAATTAATATTATTATTGAAAGTATATAAATGTTTGTATATAAATCAATATTCATATATAAAATAGTATTTTTTAGAATCTCTGGGCTATAAAGTGTTTTATATGATTTTTCATTCAACATAAAATAACAAATAATTAAATAAACAAATTGCATAGAAAACATGGTAAACCAGACTTTTATTAATATATGGGTACTTTTTCTTGATTCTTTTGATACTGAATTTAACATAACTTTTCCCTTTATGTAAAACGTAATAATAAATTTTAACATTTATATAATAAATAAGCACTTTAATTATAAAAATATTATTTATTTTAAATTGATTTTTGCGCAAATATTTAATTTGTATCTATGAAATAACATAAGTAAAAGTTATTGAATTAATTTATAAATAATTAATTTTTGATTATAATTAGTATGAATAAAAGTTCTATAATGTCAGCTTTAAGCTATATTACACAGATATAAAAAGAGGAGGATGTTATGTTTTTAACAGAGATTTTTATATTTACAGTAGTGGGATTATTAGCGTTTATGGCCTTAAGTTATGTTGTTAAACATTATATTAGGGTAAAAGCAAAAAAAAGAGGTAGAGTATAATCTCTGCCTCTTTCTTTTGTTATTAATTAGAAACTATATTGAATATGAAGTCTACCCATAGTAGCATCATCTTGATCATCAATTTCTAATTCACCGAATCTAACATATGTTAATAAGTTTGAACTCATTTTATATGAAGCTTGTAAATATAATTCATTTTTATCTACAGTTCCAGATTCATCACCTGCATCAAAATCACTATATTTAAGAGCTAAATTAAGCTTTGGAGTAATTTGTACATCAACATCTGCAAATAACATAGATGAATCTGCATTATTACTTAAAGCTAATCTCCAGTGCTCATCAAATCCAGAAGTTGAAGAACCATCAATTCCTACACTTCCACCATCTTCATCTGTTTCACCATAAGCTACAAAAGCCCCAAAGATTCCTTTATTAACTTTAATCCCTGCTTTCCATAAGCTATTATCAATATCTGATACTTCTTCACTTAGAGAAGAATATCTTGCAAATGTTTTAAATTTGAAATCATTAATAGAGTTTGAATAATCAATTCCAACAGTATATGCATCAAGAACATCAGTTGCTTTTGCGTAATGTGCATCAATATTAAAGTTATTGAATGATAAATATGCCCCAACTGTCATAAAGTCTGCACCTTCATATCCTACAAATAAAGATTGGATATTTCCTGATGAATCAAAGTTTGTCTGATTATAATATGCAGCACTTAAACTTAATGGACCAAATGATGTCATTGCACTAATACCAGTACCTGTTTGTTCATCACCCATAGCATCTCTTGATTTAGTAAAAGGTGAAACAATACCTTGTTTACCAATTGTAATAGATGTGTTTTTAATACCTGTGTAACTAAAATTTGCTTCAGACAGTTCAACAGCAAGATTTGAATCTGCTTGAGTTGAAGTATTTAATACTGCTTGAGCTGTCTTATCTCCAATAAGGAACCTTGAGTTAAAAGTAACATCTTCATTAACTTTTGATTTAATAGAAGTAGCAACTTTATAGTTGTTTTGAGTAGAACTTGATGGTTCATAGTCATTATATCTGTATGCGACTGTACCAGATATATCTACATTTTTGATTGCCTCAGTTAAATTCTGAGCACTTAAACTTGTAAACCCACAAACTGCCATACTGGCAATTAAACCTAATTTTATAGTTTTCATTTGTATTCTCCTGTTAAAATATTACAAATAGTATAAAAAGATTTAATGAGAAAAAAAGATAGAAAAAATGTAGAAAAGATGTATTTTGAAAATAAATTAGAAGAAGAGGTGAGTAGGCTTACTCACTTCTAGAATTTTTTTCTTCTATTCCTGAAAGTCCAAATCTTCTAGCTAATTCTTGTTTAACTCTATCTGGATTTATATTTTTTGAAGCCATTGCTACAAGCATATGATAAACAATATCTGCCGCTTCATAGATAATTTCTTCTTCGTCATTATCTTTTACTGCAAATGTAAATTCTCCTGCTTCTTCAACAATCTTTTTAAGCATAGAGTTTTCTTTGCCTTTTAATAGTTTTGCTGTATATGATTTTTCTGGATTATCATTTTTTCTTGATTCAATTATATGGTAAAGGTTATCAATAACTCCATATGCAGTATCTGTATTTACTTCTACATCAAGTTTTGTTTCATTGTTTTCTAAATCAGTAAAAAAACAAGATTTTCTACCTGTATGACATGCAACACCTAGTTGTTCCACTTTTAATAAAATTGTATCATTATCACAGTCAACCATAATGTTTTTAACATGTTGAAGATGACCAGAACTTTCACCTTTTTTCCAGATACGTTGTTTACTTCTACTAAAATAGTGAGCTTGTTTTGTCCTAAGTGTTAAAGAAAGAGCTTCTTTATCCATATAAGCTAACATCAAAACTTCATTTGTAGTTACATCTTGAGTTATAACAGGTATTAAGCCTTCCATTTTTTCCCAGTCGATATTGTTTATTTGATCCATTTTTTTACCTTAGAATTTTGTTCCTAAATTAAGCTTTACTCCGTCGACAGATTTTGTAGATTTGTCAAAATCTACATCACTATCAATTGTTATATCATCATCTTTTTTTACGGCTATAGTTTTTTCTTTTTGCACTGGTTCTAAAAGATTTGGTTTTTTTTCATAATCTTTTTTAGTCTTATTTGACAATATATTTATATTTTCATCAACTACTTTAATATTATTATTTGATAAGTCAATTTTATTTTTTGTATTATTTGCTAATAAAGAAAGTGAGAAAAGAAGTGTTATTATTAAAGTTTTTTTTATCATAATATTAAAAAAGAAAAGAGTAGAAAATCTACTCTTTTTTCTTTTATTGATTTATAGAGGCATCTCTAGTTTTATTTTTAGTATCAACCCAAATATTTGGAGTTGAACCACCAGGAGTTAAGAAAATTTTTGCATCTTTATTATCTTTAAGTGCTTCATTAAATTTACCTTGAACTTGAATTTGTTGCATTTGAAGTAATTTAGGTGTTAAAGAATCTGCAATTGCTCTATTTGCTTGTGCTTGTGCTTTTGCTTCAATTTCTACAGCATCTGCTCTACCTTGTGCTTCAATTCTATTTGCTTCTGCATCACCTGTTGCTTTTGCTGCTCTTTTTTCAGCTTCTTGTTTTGCTCTTAAAACTTCGTATCTAACTCTTTCAGATTCTTGGTTTGCAATTTGAACTCTCTCAATTTGATCTTTGATTTTTTGAGGTAGTACAATTTCTCTTAATTGAACAGATTGTAAAATTACAGGCTTACTTTCTAATGCATCAATATCTTTTTGAATACCATCTTGAATTTTAACAGCAATTTCATTTCTCTTTGTTGGAAGTTCTTCTGCTGTGTAGTTACCTACAACGTTTCTTACGATATCTCTTACAACAGGGTTAATAATTTTATCTTCCCATGAAGGACCCCAGTTAGCAAT
Organism: Arcobacter sp. LA11; assembly: GCF_001895145.1. NCBI lineage: Bacteria > Pseudomonadati > Campylobacterota > Epsilonproteobacteria > Campylobacterales > Arcobacteraceae > Arcobacter > Arcobacter sp. LA11. Next base: position 273,695 of record NZ_BDIR01000001.1, read on the forward strand.
TGTTGTTGGAGCTCCATCTGCAGTAAGTCTGTATTGAACAGTTAATTCAATAGAAACTGGTAAACCTCTAGCATCTAGAATATTAATTGCTGGATTACTTCTAATACTTTGGTCAAATCCACCACTAGTTTCAACAGAAGCATAATTCATTAACCTTACTTTTGTATCAACTACAACTACTTTTTGATAACCAGGAATTACAAAGTGAAAACCAGGTCTAAGTGGTGTTTCATCATATTTTCCTAATGTCTGTTTAATTCCAACATTACCAGATTCAATTGTTAAAAATGGTTTTGTTACAAATAAAATAGCTATAACAATAATAGCTACATAAATAAAACCTGCTTTTTTACCTAGGTTTTTAAAAAATTCAGGTGGCTCAAAAGGTGGTTGATAATTTCCTCCACCGCCGTTATTGTTATTTGAACCGCCACCGTTTTTGTTTTGTTGTTGCCTATTTTTAAAATAGTCATTATCTATTGGCATTTTTTTTCCCTTAATTTGTTTTAGTTAATGTACGTTAAATCTTTTAAATATTTCTCGTTTTTTCCAGCTACTACGTCAAAGTAAGCTGATTGTAAAGCTTCTGTTATTGGACCTCTTTCACCAGCTCCAATAATTCTAGCATCAATATCTCTAATAGGAGTTACTTCAACAGCAGTTCCTGTAAAGAATGCTTCATCTGCAATATAAACTTCTTCTCTTGTAAGTCTTCTTCTAATAACTGTATAACCTAAATCTTCAGCTAATTCAATAACCGTTGCTTGTGTAATAGATTCTAACGAGTTATCATTTGGAGGAGTGATAATTATACCATCTCTAACAATGAAGAAACAAGCTCCAGATGCTTCTGCAATATAACCTTGGTCATCTCTTAATAAAGCTTCATCGTATCCACACTCTACAGCTTCACCTTTTGCCATTTGAGAGTTTAAGTAATTTGCAACTGCTTTTGCTTTTCCCATACCAGAAGTATTTGAGTTTCTAGTCATAGATGCAATTTTTACTCTTACACCTTTTTTAAGACCTTCTTCTCCTAAATATGCTCCCCATTCCCATGCAGAAATAGAAACATTTACAGGAGCTTCTTTATGGTAAAGTCCCATAACTCCATAACCTAAATAAACCAAAGGTCTAATATAAGCACCCTCAGTTAATTCATTTTTTTGTAATAAATCAATTTGAGCTGCGTTTAATTCATCTTCAGTAAATGGAACATCAATTAATGTCATTTTAGCTGAATTAATAAGTCTTTTTGTATGCTCTTTTAATTTGAAAATTGCACATCTTCCATCATGGGTTTTGTATGCTTTAGTACCTTCGATTGCACCATTTCCATAGTGTAATGTATGGCTTAGCACGTGAACTTTTGCATCGTGCCAATCAACAAGTTTCCCATCCATCCAGATGTATTTTGCTTCAGTCATCTAAATATCCTACATTAAATTTTTAGCTAATAGTGTATCGAAGCTTTTATTAAATTTAAGTGAGATGAAAATTTTAGATTAAAATAGGCTAAGATTTTTTAATAAAACTTAAAATGCTATTTTAAACTTACTTTTTTTTTGTAGAATAGAAAAAGAAAAAATGAAGAGGTTATTATATGAGTCAACAAGAATTTTGGAATCAAAAATTTTTAAGAGATGGTTATCTATATGGAAGAAAACCAAATGCTTTTATTGAATCATGCTCTAGTAACTTTAAAAAAGCTCATAGGTTTTTATGTTTAGGTGAAGGTGAAGGAAGAAATGCAATATATTTTGCAAAAAGAGGTTTTGAAGTAGCCGCTCTTGATGCTTCAGATATTGGATTAAAAAAACTAGAAGAGTTTGCAAAAGAAGAAGATGTTTATGTTAAAACAAGATGTATTGATTTAAATGAGTGGATACCAAAGAAAAAATATGGTTCTATAATTGCAACATATTTACATATGTATAAAGAAGATAGAGAAGCTCTTTTTGAAAAAATAGATTCTTGTCTAAAAGAAAATGGATTTTTTATAGGAGAATTTTTTTCAATAAATCAATTAAATTATGAAAGTGGTGGACCTAAAGATATAAATCTTTTATATACTGTAGATGATTTTAATAATAGTTTCCTAAATTGTACAAAACATAAAGTAGAAGAAGTAGAAGTAGAACTTGATGAAGGAAATGGACATCAAGGAAAAGCAAGTGTTATAAGGGTTATTATACAAAAAAACTAGCTACTTTCCTTTACTAAATTTTAATCCATATTTGAATATACTCTTCTCTTAACTCAAAATAAAATATACTAAATTTATAAAGATTAGATAGATGATTAACCAAATAAATAAATTAATTGAAAACCAAGTACTAATAATAGATGGTGCTATGGGAACACAATTGCAACTTGCTGATATAAAGCAAGAAGAGTGGCAATATGAAGAGCAAGACTTAGAAGGATGTAATGAACTTTTAAATGAAACTGCACAACATGTTTTAAGAAAAATTCATGATGATTATGCTTCTTCTGGAGCAAATTTGATTACTACAAATACCTTTGGAACTATGCCTTGGGTTTTAGATGAATATGGAATTCCTGAAAAAGCTTATGAACTTTCAAAACTTGGAGCTCAGCTTGTAAAAGAGTCTTGTGAAAAGTTCCAAGATGAAAACAATCCAAAATTTGTATTAGGCTCAATTGGTCCAGGTACAAAACTTCCATCTCTTGGGCATATAAAATATGATGAAATGTATGAAGGTTATAAAGTTGTTGCAAATGGACTTGCAGATGGTGGAACAGATGTTTTTTTACTTGAAACTTGTCAAGATCCTTTACAAATAAAAGCAGCACTTCATGCTTTAAATGATACTCATCCTGAAATACCTGTTATGGTTTCTGTGACAATTGAGATGTCAGGAACTATGTTAATTGGAACAGATGCTTTAACTATTGCAGCTATTATGGAACCTTTTAATATTTTATCACTTGGATTTAACTGTGGTACTGGACCAAAGCAAGTATTTAAACATGTAAAAACATTAAGTGAAGTTTGTAAATTCCCAATTTCAGTCCATGCAAATGCAGGGCTCCCTCAAAATAGAGGTGGAGTAACTTATTATCCAATGGGACCTGAAGAGTTCACTTCTTTACAAGAGACTTTTTTAGATATTAATGGAGTTGCTTTTTTAGGTGGTTGTTGTGGTACAACACCAGAACATATTGTAGCTTTATCAAATAAAGTAAAAGGAAGAGTTCCTAAAAAGCCTTGTGGGTTTTTAAAAGCTTCTTTAGCCTCTTTATTTAATACAGTTCCTTTAAAGCAAGACCCAGCACCATTACTTATTGGTGAGCGTTCAAATGCAACTGGTTCTAAAGCTTTTAGAGAGTTACTTAAAGCAAATGATTATGAGGGAACTTTATCTGTTGGTCAACAACAAGTACGTGCTGGAGCACATATTATTGATGTATCTGTTGGTTTTGCTGGACGTGATGAAAGAGAAGATATGGATAAGGTTGTTGAACTTTACTCTCAAAAAGTTTCACTTCCTTTAATGCCAGATTCTACTCAAATTTTAGCACTTGAAGCTGCACTAAAACAAATAGGTGGAAGACCTATAATTAACTCTGTTAATCTTGAAGATGGAGAAGAAAAATTTGATGCTGTTTGTAAATTGGCTAAAAAATTTGGAGCGGCATTAGTTTGTCTTGTAATTGATGAAGTTGGTATGGCTAAAACTAAAGATGACAAGCTAAGAATTGCTGAGAGAATTTATGATTTATGTGTAAATAGACATGGATTTAAACCTGATGATTTAGTATTTGATATGCTTACGTTTACTATTGGTTCTGGTGATGATGAGTATAGAACTGCTGGTGTTGAAACAATGGAAGCAATTAGAGAATTCCAAATAAGACATCCAGAAGTTGGAACTACGCTTGGATTATCAAATATATCTTTTGGACTTGATATAAAAGCAAGAGCATACCTAAATTCTATCTATTTAGACTATTGTGTAAAAGCTGGACTAACATCTGCTATTGTAAATGTTAAACATATTTTACCTCTAAATAAAATCTCTGAAGAAGATAAAAAAGCTTGTGATGATTTAATTTTTGATAATCAAGAAGATGGTGACCCTTTATTTAAATTTATTGAGCATTTTTCAAATGTTGGTGATATTGAAGAGCAAAGTGATGAAGAGTATCAAAGTTTACCTCCTATAGAAAAAGTAAAAAAACTTCTTTTAGATGGGGATAAAGATAGAATGCTTCCTTTAGTTGAAGAATTAAGACTACAAGTAAAACCAGAAGTTATCGTAAATGAATGGCTAATTGATGGTATGAAAATCATAGGTGAGTTATTTGGCTCAGGTCAAATGCAGTTACCATTTGTACTTCAAAGTGCTGAAACTATGAAAGCTACAGTTGATGCTTTAAATCCGTATTTACCAAAAGAAGAGAAAGCTTCTGAAACAGTTTTAGTTCTTGGAACTGTAAAAGGTGATGTACATGATGTTGGTAAGAACCTAGTTGATATTATTCTTTCAAATAATGGATTTAAGGTAATTAATATTGGTATTAAAGCTGATTTAAATGATTTTATTATTGCTGTTAAAGAGCATAAGGCAGATGCAATTGGTATGAGTGGATTACTTGTAAAATCAACTGCTGTTATGAAAGAAAATCTTGAAGAACTTCAAGCTCAAGGTATAGATATTCCTGTACTTCTTGGTGGTGCTGCTTTAACTAAATCGTTTATAAATGATTATTGTAGACCTTTATATGATGGACCAATATTTTATTGTAGAGATGCTTTTGATGGTGTTGTCTCTATGCAAAGAGTTGAATCAGGAGATAGTAATACTGCACTTGCAGCAGATTTAATAAATGATGAAGATAATCTTCCTAAAAAAGAAGTTGAAGAAGTTATTGTGAATGAAGAAGATGTAGAGCTTCCTGAAAATGGAAGTTTTACTTTTCCCCCATTATGGGGTAGGGTAGCACAAAATGGTAATGCTATAAATAAAGACTTAGTATTTAAATGGATTAACCATAGAGTATTATTTAGACAAAGATGGGGATACAAAAGAGGTAAACAAAAAAGTGAAGATTTTATCAAACATGAAGAAGAAGTTGTAAAACCTCTTTATGAAAAATTAAAAGAAGAGTTTATTGACAAAGAATTATTTGATCCTATTTCAATTTTAGCTTATTATCCTTGTATTTCAAAAGAGAATAAACTTTATATTTTTAGTGAAGATTATGCTTTCCATAGTGAAGAGGAAGCAAAAAATGTTCCGTCTTTAGATAAAGCTATAAAAGTATTTGAATTTCCAAGACAAAAGAAAAAGCCACATAGATGTATTGCTGATTTCTTTGCAAATGATAGATTAGATGTAGTTGCTTTTACTTTTGCAAGTGCGGGACATAAACTTAGTCCTTATGAAGCTGATTTATATAAAGAAAGTAAATTTACTGAGTATTATCAAGTTCATGGTCTTGGAGTTGAATTAGCAGAAGCACTAGCTGAGGTACTACATAAACAAGTTAGACTTGATTTAGATATTGTTCCAAAAGAGGGACATACTTTAAATGATGTTCAGATGAAACAGTATGTTGGATGTAGATATTCACCTGGATATGCAGCTTGTCCTGATTTAGAGATGAGTCGTGATATTTTTGATTTATTAAATCCAGAAGAGTTTGGAATAGAGCTTTCTGAAACTTTTCAAATTCATCCTGAGCAATCTACTTGTGCGATTGTAGTTCCTCATCATAAAGCGAACTATTACAATATTTAAAATAAATAAAAGTCATCACTCTTTCTAGGAAAAAAGTGATGACCTCTACATTAAAATCAATAAGTCTCAAATAGGTATTTTCCTAAATTGAAATGTTATTATAATATATTAAAATGTAAGAAATTAGGAATATTAACTCTAAAATTAAGTTTTTAAACTTATTATTTTTATTTTCTTGATTTTTACATTTTTTTTCGATTTTTTTTAAGTATATTTTATGATGAATTATTCTCTTTTGTGAAAAGTGGATAAAAGGCTAAGTTATGATTAAAAATATACTACTAATAGAATATGATAAATTGGATGAGGGTTTAAAGTCTAGACTTATAAGATTAAAAAAGTATGTTTTAACAGTTGTTAATGATTATGATTCTTTTTTGGATGAATTTAATAAAAAAAATTTTGATTTATGCCTAATTAATATAAAGAACAAAAAAGAGAGAGGTTTTGTAATTTATTATATTTGTCATCAAGTCTCAAATCAAAAAATTTTAGCATGTGCAAAAAGTCTGAAAAAGTGCTATTTTAAAAAAAATTGCGAGCTTTGCAAGAAATATAAAATTAAAACTTTTAAATCTTATTCAAATACCAAGTATATAGAGTTTTGTATCGATAATTTTAATAGATATAGACGTAAACCATGCAATAGTTTATAAAAGTCATCAATCTTATTAGGGTAAGATGATGGCTTTTATATTAAAATCTGTAAGCTCAAAAAAGGGAGACTACTCCTTACTTGAAAATATATTATAGAATAAAATAATGTAAGAAAAAAAGAATCTTCAAAAATAAGGTAAAAAATTTATGATAAATACTTCAAAAGGTCTAATTATAACTTCTCTAGGTGTTTTAATTATGAGTTTAGAATCCTTATTTATAAAACTTAGTACAATATCTCCCATTACATTTTCTTTTTATCTTGGAATATTTATGTTTTTTTCTACATCTCTTACACTTTTTATAAAGGAAAGGGATAGTTTAAAAGATATTATAAAAGTTTCTTTTCCTATATTACTTTTATGTGGAACATTAGCAGGTACTTCAAATATATTTTTTATTTCAGCAATTAAAACTACTACTGTTGCAAATGTTGTAATTATTTTTGGAACGGCTGCAATTTTTTCCACATTTTTTGCATATATTTTTTATAAAGAGAAGATTGGTAAGAATATTTTTTATGCGTCATTTTTTATGTTTATAGGACTTTTTATAATTTTTAATGATAAATTAGGTTTAGGAAATTTACAAGGAAATATATATGCTCTTTTTTGCACTATTTCGTTTTCTTTAGTTTTTGTTTTTTTAGCAAGATATAAAAAGATAAATCGTGTTGCAGTAACTGCAGTAACAGGGTTAGTATTATCTCTAATCACTTTTATAATTGCAGATACAATAGAAATTGATTTATATAATCTAGCTGTTGTTGCAGGAATGGGTTTGCTAATAACTCCATTATCGAGAGTTTTATTAGGAGTAGGAACAAAGTATATAAGTGCTAGCGAAGTTAGTTTACTTATGATTATAGAAACTATAATGGCTCCAATCTGGGTATGGATGTTTTTAAAAGAAATACCAAGTTTAAACACTTTTATTGGAGGGACTATTATTCTTTTAACTTTGATAGTGAATTCAATTTATACTATGAAAAGAAATAGGTAGCTATTACCTTTTTACTTGAAATGAACCTCCCCCTAAACTCCAGAGTTTAGATTTTGAAACTTTATTATTTGAATCTTCATTTATCATTTCAATAATTGATTGAATGTCTTTATTAAATTTTTTGACTTTTTTTATTTTACAGTATCTTTCTATAGTTGATTCTACGTTACTTTGTGCTGCCTTTGAATTATTTGGAGGGTTTTTAATTTTTTTACTGATAATATATGTTCTACCATGAACTATTTCATCTCTAATTTTAAAAAGAATATTAATTGTTGAAAATGGTTTATCATTGAAATTTACATCTTTTGAATATATAGTATATAGTTTTTTAATTTTATTTTTTATTGATGGTTTCTGTTCTTTATCCCATTTCTCCCAATCAGTACATTCTTCATAACCTTTATGATTAATATATGATTCTAATGTTAATGCACTAAATAAAAGAGAAGAAAGGCGATTATAATATGCACCTTCTTTTGAAGTTTCTGCATTTTTTAGAAAAAAAGATGAAGCTTTGAAATTATATGCGAATGATTTGTATGTAAAATAATCCATTTATCTTCTTTCTATTTGCTTATCATGATACTTACTTAAAAGTATTAACGCAACAATACTTCCAAGTAATGCAAGTCCCATATCACTTTGCGTATCCCAAACATATCCTTGAGTCCCTAAGAAAGCTTCAGCATCTTCTCCACTTAGAAGTGCAACCCACCATTCTATAAGTTCATAGAAGGCTGAAAATCCTAAACAAAAACATACTATAAAAAAGTTTCGCCATTTTGCAAGTGGAATGATATTTTTTCTAATTAAAATCTCACGTGCTATTATAGCTGGGATAAAGCCTTGAGCAAAGTGTCCAACTTTATCATAGTTATTTCTATCTTGACTTAGTAATTCTTTAATGGTATCAAATAGTGGAACTTCTGCATATGTATAATGCCCTCCAACCATTAGAATAATACAATGTATTAATATTAGAGAATAAACTAAAGTTGTAAGTCTAAAACTTTTATATGTAAAGATGATTACTATTAGACCAATTATTGCTGGTAAAACTTCTAAAAACCATGTGAATTGGTCTTTTGGATTGATTCCTGACCATACTAAAACTGCAAAAAAAATGATTAACCATAATTGTTTCAAGATATAACCTATTAATATATTTATAGAAGTGTACTATTATTTAATTAAAAAAGTGAGATTGATATTTATTAAGAAGGTGACTTATAAGACTGTCTCAAGGAGAAGAAAGGATTAAAATTCGCAAAAATTTTCCTATAATTGATGTTGAGACAGTTTTATAAATCACCTATATTTTTTTACTTTTAGATTATAAAAAATAAAAATGTAAAAAAAGTTTTGAAATAATGTAAAAAAAATAGAATATACAAACCTGTCTCTAGATTCAAGGAGTGAAATTCGCAAAAATTCCTTAAAGTTGGCACTTTACATTATTTTCTAGAGACAGGTTTATATACAATTAAACCCCTCAAAGAGAGGGATTTAATTAGAAAGAATAAGTAAGCGTTACATTTAATTGATTTAAATCAGTTTCATCTGCGTCTGAATCATCTGCATCAACATACGTATAACCTAAGTTTCCTTTTAAATTTTTTGTAATTGGATAACCTAACCATAAAGTAGTTTCTTTATGTGAATAATCATTAACTGTTCCATCATCATAGTCTGTAATTCCAGAAATAAGTGTACTACTTAAGTCTCCGAATTTTTTGTTAATTTTAATGTATGTAGTCTTTGCATCGTGAGTATAGATTTTATCTCCCTCTTCCATTGCATTTGTTGTACCCATACCGAAATGTTTAAAAGTATCTGAAGTGATTAAATGTCCTAGAGTTGCTGTATATCCAGCAATTTTATAAAATGCTTTTAACTCTGTGTGTGAACCATCTTCTAAAGAAGAATCATCTGGTTTATAAGCTGTATATTGTGCAGATGCTCCAAAAGTTCCATTGTCATATGCAACTTGACCACCAATTAAATCTCTATCATCAGGAGCAGTTAAATAAAATCCCATTAAATCAACTTCACCAAAATCATGAGTTATTCCTACTTTATATACACCTTTACTTGGATCTACTTTATTTAAAAATACGCCATCTGATGCACTTAATGGTCTATAGTCTCTAGATGTAACTCTTCCCATTCTTCTTGTCCAAATTGCTTCAATATTAGTTGCTCCAAATTTAAAATTGGCATTTAGGGCATCATGAGTTTTATTTAACCATTTAGTATTTAAAGCTTGACGACCTGCTTTAATTGAGATATTTTGAGTTCCATATTCAAGAAAAAGTGATTCAAAATCAACGTCATCATTGTCTCCTGTTTCCCAGAATCTTTCTGCTGAATCTCCTGTCCCTTTGTAATGTGTTTCACCTTTCCCACCTTCAAAAAGAGTAGTATATGCTCTAAATTTTGATGTAATACTTAAATTATTCCAAACACCAGTTTTATATCCAAGTGCAAATGAACCAACAGAATATGAAGTATCATTATAATAATTATTCCATTTAGTTAATTCCTCATCCATTTTTCTGTTTTCATAAGTTACGGTGAATTCTGCGCTTACTTTACCACTTGTTAAAGCTTCTTCTAAAGAAGATGCATTTGAAACAGTACATAGTCCAATTGCTAAAGAAGCAATTATACTTAATTTTAAGTTTTTCATTTGTTATCCTTTGTTGTGATTATCTGGTCTTTGAACAGATATTCATTATTGAGTTTTGAAATCTTAAATTAAAAAAATCGAAAAAAAATCGATTAATAAAAAAATATAAGAAAAAATTAAATATTGTCTCATTTTTGATATTTTATGAGATTATTCGATTTTTTTTCGATTTTTTCTTAATACAATTTCACTATAAAGATTGAAAAAGGATAGAAAATGAAAATCACTAGAAGAAACTTTTTAAAAGGTAGTGCAGCTACTGCAACAGTTGTTGGAGCATCTGCTTTAAATGCAAATCCTCTTGGTAGTTTAGATATTACTAAAAAGATTCCACATGCAACTCACTTTGGTGCATTTTATGCAAAAGTAAAAGATGGAAAAGTATATGATTTAGAACCACAAGAATCAGATGCAGGTCCTACTGTTCTTACAAAAGCTCTTATAGATAGAGTATATTCTCCAAGTAGAATTAAGTATCCAGTAGTAAGAAAGTCATTTTTAGAAGGAAAAGCTAATAATAAAGAGTTAAGAGGTGCTGATGAGTTTGTTCGAGTATCTTGGGATGAAGCTTTAGATTTAGTTGCTAAAAAATTAAAAGATACACCAAATAAAAATATTTATAATGGTTCATATGGTGGATGGGGACATCCAGGTCGTGTATCTAGATCAAATGTATTAACAGGAAGATTTTTTAACTCAATTGGTGGAGCTGTTAGAACAAATGGTGAATACTCAAATGGTGCAGCAGGGCAAGTAAATCCATATATTGTTGGAGATATGGAAGTTTATTCTTTACAAACTGCACATGAGCAATTTTTAGAAAATTCAGAAGTAATAGTACTTTGGGGATGTGATTGGCTAAAAGACAATAAAATTGATTTTGCAGTTGCAAATAGAAAAAATGATGATTACTTTAAAAAGTATAAAAAATCAGGAATTAAATTTATCTCAATTGACCCAATTTCAACACAATCTTCAAAATTCTTTGGAGCTGAAGAGATTAAAATTAGACCAAATACTGATATTGCTTTAATGTTAGCTATGATGAATCACTTATATAAAACAAATAAATATGATAAAAAGTTTGTAGAGAAATATACTGATGGTTTTGATAAATTCTTACCTTATTTATTAGGTAAAAAAGATGGTATAGATAAAACTCCTGAGTGGGCAGCTAAGATTACTGAAATTCCTGCTAAGAAAATCAAAGAATTAGCAGAGTTATTTGTAAGTAAAAAAACATTCCTTTCTGGAAACTGGGCAAATCAAAGAGCACATCATGGTGAACAAGCTGACTGGGGTATTATTACTTTAGCTTCAATGCTTGGAAAAATTGGATTACCAGGACAAGGTTTTGGATTCTCTATGCATTATGCTGGTGGTGGACAAGCAAGATCTGGTAAAAAAATTGTTCCAGGTTTATCTCAAGGAAAAGGGAAAGTAAAAGATTTTGTTCCTGCATCTAGAATTTCTGATATGTTATTAAATCCTGGAAAGACTATTGAGTATAAAGGTAATCCAGTTACATATAACAAAATTGATGTGATGTATGTTTGTGGATCAAATGTAGTTGGTCATCATCCTGATACAAATGAATTAGTAGAAGCTATGAGAAAACCTGATATGGTAGTTGTTCATGAACCATGGTGGACATCAACTGCTAGAATGGCAGATGTTGTATTCCCTTCAACAACTACTTTTGAGAGAGATGATTTAACATTTGGTGGTTCTTATTCTCAAGATTACGTATATGCAATGAGAAAAGTTATTGAACCATTATATGAATCAAGAGATGATTTTGAAATTTTTGCAGACATTGCAAAAAGAATTGGTAAAAAAGAGCATAAAAAATTTACTAAAAAAAGATCTCAAATGGATTGGATTAAATATTTATATGGAAAAACTGATGCTTCTAAAACTGTCTCATTTGAAGATTTTTGGGCAAAAGGTTATGTGAAATATGAAATTCCTGAAGAGGCTTATAAATTTGTAAGACACTCAGCATTTAGAAAAGATCCAGTTAAAAATGCACTTAAAACAGAATCTGGAAAAATTCAAATATATTTAGATAAGTTTGAAAAATTTGGATATAAAGATTTTAAAGGGCATGTAACTTGGTTTGAACCAGCAGAATATTTAGGAAGTAAAGAATCTAAAGAGTTCCCATTACACTTAGTATCTCCTCATCCTACTTATAGAATTCACTCACAGTTAGATAATACTTGGGTAAGTAGATTCCATAAAGTAAATGGAAGAGAGCCAATTAGAATTAATCCAGCTGATGCTAAAAAATATAGTATTACAGATGGTGAGTTAGTTGAAGTTTATAATAACAGAGGAAGAATTTTAGCTGGTGCTGTTGTAACTAATGACATTAGAGCAGGTGTTGCTGCAATTGAAGAGGGTGCTTGGTATATGCCAGTCAATCCAAAAGAAAACAAATCTTTATGTAATAATGGTCAAGTAAATGTATTAACATCTTCTAGACCAACATCAACAATGGCACAAGCAACGTCGGTAAATACTACACTTGTTGCAGTTAAACCATATAAAGGTGAAGTAAAACCAAATGATGTGGCAATTTCACCAAAGATTATTCTATCTTAAAGGATAAATGATGAGAGTAAATATTAAAAAAATAATTGCTCTTTTAAGTATCTATGCAGTGGGAACACTTAGTTTAAGTGCTTCTACTGTTTACTTAACAGAGGACTTGAAATTAAGTGAAGCAGATGTTCAATCTGGAATTGTTTTAGAAAAAAAAGATGCAGTTTCTAGCTTAAAAGGTTTTAGAAAAGTAGATTCTACAGAAATTTATGCAACAAAGAACTTGTCTTTAAAAATTGCAGATGTAAAAGATTCTAAGATTGTAAAAGTATCTAAAAAAGGTGATATTGAAGAGGTTGTTTTATCTTTAAATATTAAAGAAGATAAATTATCTGAAGATTACTATGATGCATGGGAAGAAAGAGAAGAAATTTTCTTAGAAAAATGTTCACAATGTCATGCTTCACCAGAAATTGGAAGCCATACAATGCTTGAGTGGGAAGGGCTTTATTTAAGTATGAAAGGTTTTGCTCAACCAACACCTGAAGAAGAGATTGCAATATTAAGATATTTAAAGACTTTTGCTAAAGATGGTATTATTAAAGAAGAAGAGTAATATTGATATTATTAGATAACAAATAAGGAGTATGTCGTGAATAAAGATTTTTTTGATAAATTAAAAAGCATGACAGTTCTTTATGCTGAGGATGAGGTTGGTATTAGAGAAAATATTGCTGATTCTTTAAGTTATTATGTAAAAGATGTTTTTGAAGCCGCTAATGGTCAAGAAGCATATGATATATATATAGAAAAAAAGCCAGATATAATTTTAAGTGATATTCATATGCCAATAGTTGATGGTATAGAATTCATAAAAAAAATTAGAAAAGAAAATAGAACTGTTCCTGTAATAATGATAACAGCACATACTGATAAGAAATATTTATTAGAAGCTGTAGAACTACATATGGAAAAATATATTATAAAACCTGTAGATATAGATGAACTTTTTGAAACTTTAGATAAATGTGTAGAGATATTAGATTCAAATAAAAAAGTTTCCCTAAAAGTTGATGAAAACTATATCTATGATTATGATAGAAAAGAACTAAAGTATAAAAATGAACATGTTATTTTAAATAAAAAAGAGTTGCTTTTTTTAGAGGTTTTAATATCATATCAAAATAGGGTAGTTACATATGAAGAGCTTCAAGATAAGGTATGGGGTGATGATATTATGACTGATAGTGCCTTACGTTCTTTGGTTAGAAACCTTAGAAAAAAACTTCCTACTGATTTGATATTCAATCTATCCGGAGTGGGGTATCGTCTTGTGTAGAATCTTATTAATTATATATTTCTTTTTTTCAGTTTTAAATGCAGATACAGTATTTAGAGTCGATTATTCTAAATCTAATACTGCAGTGAAAATGAATCCAAATTCTCACATAAAAGTATTTCTTCCTTCTATCCCTTATTCATATATTTCAAAAAATACAAACTCAGGCTTATTACGTTCTTTTGATAATAAAAGAGGTTGGGAGTATGATTTAGCAAAATCACATAAAAGAGTTGATGATTTTACTTATATATTTGAAATCAGAAAGAATTTAAAATTTCAAGATGGTACAGATTTTACTATTGATAATGTGATTAGAAATTTAGAAAATTTTATAAAGTATCCAATTTTATATACAAATATTGATAAGGTTGGGTTTTCAATTAAAAAAATTGATGAGTACAAAGTTCAACTTCGTTTGAATAAAAAATATGAAATGTTTTTATATGATCTTGCGAGGGTATATTTTTATACTGATGAATATCTAGAAAAGTTTAGTCCAAAAGGTGCCCAAACAGGTAGTGCAAATAAAGTCCCAGGTCCTTATGGAATGGGTCCATATATTCTTAAAAGTGGTTATGCTTTAGGTGAAAAGCAAACAGATAAGTTAGAGCTGGTTGCAAATCCATATTATTGGGATAAAAGGTTTCCTAAAATAAAAAATGTAACAGTATACACGCAGTTAAATATGAATAATGCTTTAGATAGTATCGTAAACTATGAAGGTGTATTAGATATCTCACCGATTCCTTTTAATAAAAAAATAAATGTGGTCATGTCTAAATATTCAAAGCTTGTGATAAAAGAATCTACAAACAATTTTTTAATATTTTTCAATCTAATAAATGGAAATGAAAAGTTAAAAAATATAGAGGTTAGACAGGCTCTTAATCAAGCCCTTAATCAAGAAAATTTATTGAATTTTGTATACAAAAAAGAGGGAAAGATTTCTCCTTTTTCAACTTCAATAAATTATAAAGTTGTAAAGAAAATTGCAAATAAAAAAAAATATACCAAAAAAGAGTTTAGCGAAGAGAAAAAGAACAGATTATTAGATAATTTAGTTTTAAATATTTTTACCCAAGATAGGTTTATGTTTTTATGGAAAGGTATTGAATTTCAATTAAAACAGTATGGTGTAAAATTAAATTATATAATAACAAATAGTGAAAAAGATATTTATGAACAATTATTAACAACAAGGGCAAATAAGAACTCAAAAGAGTGGGATTTGCTTATTTGGGGTGATGATGACTGGTATTACCAAAATCCTTGGACAGTATTTTTTATCTATGAGAATAACTCTCCGTGGTCTACAATTAAAAATGATTTTGTTATGAATAAGTATATCAATAAATATTTTGAAACAAAAGTAAATACAAAAGAGTATGAATCTATAGTTGAAAAAATACTTTATAGAGCACGTGATATGGCATATACTCTACGAGTGCCTTCTCACAATAAAGTAGTAGCTGTAAATAAAGAAGTTGTTTATGAACCTTATGAGGGCGGTATGATTCCTTTATGGAAAATTGAGCTTACAAAAAATCACTGGTCATTAAGAAAACAAAAAGAGTATCCTGAAAAATTTCATACTCCAGTAAAACCACAAAGAATTAAAAATGAAGTCAATAAATAGAATAAATATCAAGTTTAAGTTGGGAGTTCTTTTTTTAATATTATGTATCTCAATATCAGTTTTAGCATATAAATCAATCAATCTTAGTGAAGATAGTAAAGAGACTTTAAAAGTAGTACATAGTAAGTCTCAAGCAGTTTTATCTTTACAAAATAGAGTAATAACTCCTTTATATAGATTAAGAGAGTTAACTCAGTCTTTAGTAATGGCACCAAATAGTCAAATACGAGAATCCATACAAAGAGATTTAGATATTCTTCTTTTTCAGCTTCAAAAAGAGTTTGATAGTTTAATTATTGAAAACAAAAACATAAAAAGTGGTTGGGTAGAGTATAAAAGACTAATAGGTGATACTAAACAATATTTAAAAGAAGAGTTTGAAGAAGGTGCTTATATAAATGTAACTACTTCTAGTAGAAAACAGTTTCATCTGTTGGTTGAAGAGTTGCTTGAAATACAAAGTAAATTTTTAAATAATTCAACAATTGCGTATACAAAAGCTTCTAAAGAAGCAAAAGATGTTAGATTTGAGATTCTTATGGTAATTGTAATTGTTCTTATTTTAGCAACTATAACAGGTTGGCTTATTTCAAGTAATATTATCAACTCAATTCATAGGGTTCAAAAAGGTTTATCAAACTTTTTTGAGTATTTAAATCATAGAAAAACTGCAGTTGAAAAAATAGAAATAAACTCGAAAGATGAATTTTATCAAATGGCAAAAATGATTAATCAAAATGTTTCAAATGTTCAAAATAATATAGAACAAAATGAAGCTCTAATTAAAAATGCAACAAGAGTTTTAGAAAATATTAAAGGTGGAAATCTAGGAACTAGACTTAGTGAAAAAACAAATAACTCTGCTTTACATGAATTAAAAAATATGATTAATGATATGATTGATAATTTTGAATTTAAGATACAAGAAGAGATTAATAAAAGACTTGAACAAGAACAAATTTTAATTCAACAGTCAAAGTTAGCATCAATGGGTGAAATGATTGGAAATATAGCCCATCAATGGAGACAACCTTTAGCTCAGATATCTGCAATTCATATGAATATGAAAGTAACTTACGATTTTAAAAAATTTACGAAAGAGTATTTAGATAGTAAAATAAAAGAAGCAAATACTTTAACTTCATACATGTCAAGTACAATTTCAGACTTTCAAAACTTTTTTAATCCTCAAGGAGATAAAGAGAATTTTTCTATAGAAAAAGCTTGTAAAGATGCCCATTTTATACTTGCCTCTTCTTTAAAATATCATGGAATATCACTAACTTTTGATGTCCTTGAAGATTCAAATGTATTTGGATATAGAAACGAATATTCTCAAGTTATCTTGAACATAATAAGTAATGCAAAAGATATATTACTAGAACGAAATATTCAAGAACCTGTTATAAATATTGAAATAAAAAATGGTGAAAATTATGCAATTGTAAAAATTCAAGATAATGGTGGAGGAGTAGATGAGGATATAATAGAGAAAATATTCGAACCATATTTTACTACTAGACATAAAACACAAGGTACAGGAATAGGTTTATATATGTCTAAAAATATTATTGAACGAAATATGAATGGTTTTATAAATGTAAGAAATGAAGACGATGGAGCCCTATTTACAATAAAAGTTCATAAGAATTAAACTTTTCAAATATAAAAATTAACACATTATTATCTTAATTTAGATAAAATAGCCGTAATTAATTTTATGGGAAAAATAAAAATGCCTCAAGAAAAAACTTATAAAGATAAAATTCTAGATTATGTTTATACTTTATCAAAACAGCCATTGTTATTAAAAGATTTATTAGATGCAAATAGGCAATACAATGAAGGTATGCATGTTGATCCATCAAGACTTGGTTTTAGATTAAAGCTTGGTCGTGCTTATCAAGTATATGTATTAATAGTATTAGCTATTGTAATTCCTATTTCAGCTATAACACATACTCCTCTTGCAAAAATAAATTCACATATTTCTATATTAGGTGCTATGCTTATTACAGCTGCAATTTTTATTGGATTTAATTTTTTTAGAGCTAGATTAAGAGATGAAATTACATTAAGACAGATTAAAAAATCTTGGAGGTTAAGGTTTCCATACTTTTCTTATGAAGATTATAGATATAAAGTTGAAGAAATTTATCAAAAAGCTATGAAAGAAGAAGTTTCAAAAAAAGATTTAGAAAAATATATTTTAGATAATTTAGTTGAAGAGTAGTTTACTCTTCACAACTTTTTTTACATTCATCTAAAGTATTAAATGGAATATTACCACCACATCCACCATATACAAAGTGCTGACATTTCTTTGTTTTTTCGTTGTACTCATATTTAATAAAATAGCCTCTACACATTCCAGTCACGCCTTTTTTATAACACTTTTTAGAAAGTTTTATACTATTTGAGCTAGTAGAACAAGCAGTAAAAGAAAACAATGGTAACAAGAGAATAATAATTCTTAAATACATAAATAGTTCCTAAAAAATATAAGTTATAAAATAGTACAATAAATAACATTAGCATAAAAATTGGATTGATATGAAATTTGAGAAGTTTGATGATGGTAACCATTTCACAATTGGTGTTGAGTTAGAGTTAAGAATATTAGATAAATATAAGTTATCGCTTCAAAATGAATATGATTATATTTTTTCAAATATTAATGATAAATATAAAAAAAATTTAGCTTCTGAATTTTTAGGTTCAATGGTAGAAATAAATACTCCTATTTTTCATTATGAAAAAGATTTAATAGATTTTCTAAAAGAGATTATTTCTGATATGAATGGGGTTGTTAAAAAAAAGAATCTGAACCTTCAAACAAGTGGTACCTATGCACAAGAAAATAGTAATACGAAAGTAAATTCATGTGATAGATATGAGAAACTTTATAATGAACATCAAATATTGCTTGATAACTTTTCTATATGCGGTACACATGTTCATGTAGGTTTTGAAGATTTTGATAAAGCTTTAAAAGCTTATAATTATTCACTCTATTATTTACCATTATTTGTGGCTTTGAGTGCATCTTCTGTATTTTTCAATAATACTGATTCTGGTATCCATTCTTATAGAACGAAAATATTTGATAGGTTACCAAAAGCTTCTATTCCTGATTATTTTGATAGTTATGATGAAATGAAAGCTGTATATGATTTGCTTTATGAGAATAAAGTAATAAATAGTACAAAAGATATTTGGTGGGATGTGAGAATTCAACCTCATTTTAGGACTTTGGAATTTAGAGTTTGTGATGCTGTAAATGATTTTGATAGATTGGAAGTGATAATTGCTTTATTTAAGGCTATTTGCCAATTATCACAGATAGAAGAACTTACAAAAATGCCAATGCAAGTTTTAAAACAAAATATGTGGAGTGCAACAAGGTACTCGATGAGTGGTTCAATGATAACAAAAGATGGACTGATTTCAATAAGAGAATTGTTAAATAATTTGATTGATAAAGCTTATGAAAAATCATTTTTAAGTAAAGAGATGTCTCATAGGGCAAAAAAAATAGTATTAGAAAAGAGTATTTCAGAACAGATGATAGAAGTATATAATAGAACAGAAAGTTTAAAAGAAGTAGAAAGATTAGGAGTATTTGAATGAAAGGTGTAGTTGCCGCTGGTGATACAAACTCTGCACAAGCAGGAGCAGATATTTTAAAAGAGGGTGGAAATGCTTATGATGCTGCATTAGCTGTTATGCTTGCAGCTCCTATTTGCGAACCTCTTTTTACAAGTCTTGGAGGAGGAGGTTTTCTTTTAGGTCTTGAAAAAGGTAAAAAGCCAGAATTATATGATTTTTTTGTTGAAGTACCTAAAAAAAGAATTGATGAACCTGAATTTTATCCCATATACGTAGACTTTGGAGCAGCTATCCAAGAGTTTCATATAGGAGCTGGTTCTATTGCAATACCAGGACTAGTTGAGGGTATATCACAAGTATATAAAGATAAATGTACTCTTCCTATGAGTAAGATTATTGAGCCTGCTGTAAAATATGCAAGAGAAGGTGTATATTTATCTAAAATGCAAGCAAGTTTTGTGAAACTTCTTGAACCAATTTTTACATCAACAAAAAGTAGTTTAGATGTTTATGGTATGCATGATGAAGATAATCCAAATAAATTAATTGATGAAACACACCTTTTTAAAAACCCTAATTATGCAGACTTTTTAGAAGAGTTTGCAAAAGAGGGTGCAAAGCTTTTCTATGAAGGTCATGTTGCAGATGAAATTGAAAAAATCACAAAAGAACATGATGGATTAATTTTAAAAGAAGATTTAAAAAATTATAAATGTATTAAGCGTGAACCAATTGATTTTAATTATAAAGGGTATGAAATAGTTACAAATCCTCCTCCAAGTGGTGGTGGAATTTTAATTGCTTTTACGATGAAGTTACTTGAAAAATATGATTTAAAAGATTTTAGATCTTATGAATATGTAAAAGGTTTAATTGAAGCTTTTAAGACTACAAGTGATTTTAGAAAGGAACATGTAGATGAATTCTTGCATGATCCAAAACTAAAAGAGATTTTATCAAATGATAGACTTATTAAAAACTATTGTACAACTATGCATAGTAGATTAAATCTATGGGGAAACACAACTCATCTTTCAGTTATAGATGAAGAAGGAAATGCAGTATCTGTTACAACTACAAATGGTGAAGGTTGTGGTCATGTAGTATCTAGTTCTGGAATTATGTTAAATAATATGATGGGAGAAGAGGATTTAAATCCCCATGGCTGGTTCTCTTGGCCTGAAGGAATTAGGTTACCATCTATGATGGCACCAACAGCTGTTTTAAAAGATGGACATCCTGAGCTTATCTTAGGTAGTGCAGGAAGTAATAGAATACGTTCTGCAATTACTCAAACAATGATAAATAACCTTGAATATGGTATGAATTTAGATGATAGTATAAATTCTCCTAGAATTCATTTTGAAAAAGGTTCAGTATGTATGGAACCTGAATGTACACATTTTATAAGAGATGAACTGAAAAAACATTATGAATTACAATATTTTGATGACTTAAATGTCTTTTTTGGTGGGGTACAAGCTGTAAATGGCAACTTAGAAGGTGGCTGTGATTCACGACGTGGAGCAGCTGTGATAAAAGTAGATTGATAGTAAAAATAATCTTAATATATATAAAATAAAGCTAAGTTGGTTATAATTTTGATATCTATATAAAAGGTTTATAATGAATGCAAAGCTAGTTGGTTGTGCAGTTACCGCTTGGGATGATGCGTATGCTATTGGACATGAAAAAATTGATAGTGAACACAAACGTCTTTTTGATATTGCAGCAGAAATTTATGAACATTCGAATGATTCAGAAAAGATTATAAAAATAGTTAAAGAGCTAGTTTTATATACAAAATTTCATTTTAAAAATGAAGAAGATTTTATGAAATCTATAAATTTTATAGATTTAGATAATCATAAAAAACTACATAAAAAAGTAATAGATGAATTAAATATTATAATTAAAAATATCAATTCTCAACCTATAGAAGAAAGTGTAGTTAAATTAAATACTCTTGTTAATAAAAATATTTTACAACATATTTTAATTGAAGATAAAAAAGTACATCATGCAATTAGAACTAGAGATGAACTAAAAGAAAATTTTAAATGGAAAATAGATTACAAATTAGGCAATGAACTTTTAGATGATGAGCATCAACAACTTTTTGATATTGCAGAGAATGCTTTAAACTACAATAATACAGATATAAAATCACATATAAAAATTACTATATGTGAACTATATGATTATATGAGAGTGCACTTTGAAGATGAAGAAAAATATATGGAAGAAATAGCTTATCCAGAGCTAGAAGAACATAAAATTCTTCATGAGTCTATAATTCATCAAATGAATGACTTTGTAAAACAATTATCAACTTTGAGTATCATAGAGTTTGAAAAAAAACTAATAGAATACATGGATATTTGGTTGATTAATCATATTTTATATGAAGATAGAAAAATCATAAAGTTTGTTAAGGAGTAATCTTTTTTAAATCTAATTGAAAATGTATTATCATAAATTTTAAAATAGAATCTACAAAGGCTTTGGCACATTGTTTTCTATTTTCTTTTGTATCTCTACATCCTAAATAAGGGAATTCAATCTGAATACCACTTATATTTCCTCCATTTAACGAACCATATCTAATTGTGTCATAGGCTCCTTCAAAATAGTTACCGTCACTTGCATATGGAAGTTTGACAGAAGGAATTGAATCGAATCCATGATTACACATTAAACTTCCTAGAGAGTGAGGTCCTCTTAATTGGTCGATAAAACCTTCTTGTGAAAAATTGTTAAGTGTTCTAATACTAGATTTATCCTGATTTTCTTTAAGTTCTGTTTCATGAAGTTTTAATATATCATTATCTAAAAGGTAACCAAATTCTAAATATCCTTTTGGATGAGATTGTCCATGAATATCAATATAAAGGCCTTTCCCAAATCTTTTTTCTATTGATTCTTTTGAACTTTTAATTAAATGATGAAATTGATTGTATGGAATACTTGCTTTTTCATCTTCATATGCTTCATAAATTTCTCTATTTATATCAACTTTTTTTCTTGAGATTGTTGCAATTATTCCATATGGTGTGAAACCTGTTTTATTATAAAACTCTTCTATAATATCTTTTGTTAGTTCTAAAGTAAAATCATCTTTGTCAAATACTCCACTAGTTCTTGTTTTTATCTCTGAAGGCATTTCTTCTCCACCATGAGGAGCAGAGAGTATTATTGGTAAATTACCATCAAAAAATTCAATATAGTGCTTAGTAGTTGATCGTATCATATAGTGCTTTTGCCTCTTTATTTCTTTGTTTTTTTAAATCCATATCAATATATTTTGCGTCAATATCTTGTTTTGTTTTAAATGCAATAGTCTGTTTCTTTTTTACAGGGATAATTTGATATATTTCAAATCCTGCTTCATATAGAGATAATCGTATATTTGTAGATACTGCATATGTAGTTAAAATTGCATCTTCGTTACATAATTTAAAAATATCTTTAAAGTACTCAACTGTCCAAAGTTCTTTGTTTACTTCTGCACTAAAAGCATCTTGATAAACTATATCGATATTATCTAAAGTTTTTATATATTTTCTTGCATTACTTATACAAATTGTTATACTTAATCTATCATTTTTATATTTTAAATCTTTTGATAAAGTTTTTATAATAGGTAATATTTCATCAAATTCGTTTGGATATTTAAAATCATTAAGGGATTTAACTAAATCTAAATCAAACTCAGGAGAGAAAATTTCAATACTAATATTTAAATTATTTTTTATAATATAGTAGATAGTACTTAATGTGTTATATCCAATACCAAAACAGATATCTAATATTCTAAGATGTTTCTTTTTTTTATGGAAGTCAAAGGCAGGGATTACATGTTTTGTTAGAGATTCTTTAATCGCGCCAGTTTTTAAGTCATGAAATGGCTGCTTGTACTTTTCAGAAAAAAGTGTATTCGAACCATCTTCTGTAGTGAGTAATTTATCCAATATAAATTATTACCTTTGTTTAAAATTAAAATTTTTTGTTATTTTTAGTATTTTATTGATATTATTATATCTAAATATGTTAAAATTTTTTAAGCAATAATTCTTAAGATATTCTTTATTACATTCTGTAACCTAAAAATGTTTGAAGTATTAAGAGCTAAAAGATTAATATATAATAATTTAAGATAAGTGGTAATATTATGAAAACTATGGAGCTTAACAACTTGTATGAGTTCACAAAAAAACTAACTCTTCTTTATATTGAAGAGGATTTTACTACAATTAAATCAAATCTAACGTTGTTTCAAAAATATTTTAATGAAATTATTACTGTAAAAAACCCAATGGAAGCCCTTGAAAAAGTTAATAATCATAATATAGATGTAGTGATTTCTGAAATGAATTTTACAAACTTTAGTGGTGTGAAACTACTTAAAGAGCTAAAAGATTTAAATAAAAATATAATTAAAATCATACTTACAAATGAAAAAAATAGTCATATTTTTGTAGAAACAATAAGCTTAGGAATAAATGGTTACATGATAAAACCATTTGATGAAGAGCAGTTTAAAAAAATATTAGATAAATTTATTGGTGAATATATAGTAAATAAAAAAGATAAATCTAATTTAAAACTTCTAAAACAATATCAAGAAATAGTAGATAAAAGTACAATCGTATCAAAAACTGATCCAAATGGTATTATCACATATGCAAATGAGAATTTTTGTAAAATTGCTGAATATACAGAAGAAGAATTAATTGGAAAAAATCATAATATTGTAAGACATCCTGATAACCCAAAAGAGATATTTGAGGATATGTGGGAAACAATTAAGGATAGGAAAGAAGAGTGGACGGGAATAATTAAAAACAAGTCTAAATCTGGAAATTCTTATTATGTTAAATCAACTATAACCCCAGTATTTGATGAAGATGGAAATATTGTTGAATATATAGGAGTTCGAAATGCTATTAGTTCAATAATGAGTGATAAAAGACATCTAATTGATAAAATTGCAGCTAGTAATTTATCTCTACTTGTACTAATTCAAATAGAAGAATTTGAGATATTAGATAAGTTTTATAATACTAAAACATTAAATGAAATTGAAAATGTATTTGGTCTTGAACTTTTAAATCATCTTCCAAATGGATATATTTTTGAAAGTATTTTTAATATTGGAAATGGTAAGTTTGCACTTCTAACTGACTTTTTTAATTATTTAAATTCTGAACAAAATATTATTGATTATTTAAATGATTTTGTGAAAAGAGTTAAAAAATCTGTTTTAACTATTGATGAAATAGAGTATGATTTAAATGTAATAGTTAGCTATTCTTTTGGAAAAGAGAGTTTGTATGAAGATGCAAAATGTGGTCTTGATGAGGTTATTGCAAAAAAAGATTTGATTAAATATGCTAATGATTCTTCAATCAAAGAACATCAAGTAGCAAAAAACAATTTAGAAGTTATTAAGATTGTTAAAATTGCACTTGAAAATTATAATATAGTCTCATATTTCCAACCTATTATAAATAATAAAACTCAAGAAATAGAAAAATATGAATCTTTAGTGAGATTAATCGATGAAAATGGAAAAGTATTAACTCCTTATCATTTCCTTGATATTTCAAAAAAAGGTAACTACTATAATAAAATTACTATGAGAGTTCTTGAAAATTCCTTTAAAATTCTCAATAAGATTAATACTAAATTATCTATAAATATCTCTTCTGCTGATATTGAAAAAGAAGAAACAAGAAATAAAATTTTTGAACTCATTACAACATACTCTAAAGATAGTAATCGTATAGTTTTTGAACTACTAGAAGATGAAAATGTAAAAGATTTTCAAGTTATAAAAGATTTTATTAGAAAAGTAAAAAAGCAAGGTGTTCAAATAGCTATTGATGATTTTGGTGCTGGATATTCTAACTTTGAAAGATTATTTGATTTTGAACCAGATATATTAAAAATAGATGGAAGTCTTATTAAAAATATTGCAACAAATGCATATAGCCGGAATATAGTTGAGACAATAGTTGCCTTTGCAAAAAAACAGAAGATTGAAACTATAGCTGAGTTTGTAGAAAACAAAGAGATATTTGATATTCTAAATGTAATTGGTGTTGATTATTCACAAGGTTACTATTTTGGAAAACCTGAAAATTTAGATTAAAATACTATAATCCACTCCCCCACATATGAAGCTTTTTAGCTGTGATTAAATGATATTCTTCAAATAAATCAATATTATTGATTGCTACAAAAGAAGTTTTATCAAGTAGTTCTTTTATCTCTTCTAGGTTGTTATTTGATTTTTTTTCTAAGATTATTATATTTGCAGAGTTTTCTAAGGCTTTATATATGATTTTCAATATTTTATCCTTATTGGGACAGTAAGATAAAATATCTGAAAGAATAATGTATTCAAACTCTCTAGCACTTGCTCTTAGTTTTGCAGAGTTTTCATCTACAAATTTTATGAAATTTAAATTACCTTCTAATTCATTAACTACTTCTTCAATAACAGGATTTAAAAAATCAATCCCATTATTGATATGAAGTATTGAGATATTTGGGAAGGGTTGAAAAAGATCTTTAAAAAGATTTAATTCTTTTTGCAATTAGTTTCCTAATGAGCTTAATTTTTCTTCTGATAAATATAACTCTTTATTTGACATTACACCAATTTCTTGGCTTAAAATATCTTTTGCAATATCTTTCGCTTCATCAAGTGAGTGCATTGCACATGTACCACATTGGTATATGTTTAATTCTGGGATATCATTTTGAGTTGGTACGTTTAAAACATCTTCCATTGCTTTTTTCCAAGCAATACCTACTGTTTTTTCATCTGGATTTCCAAGTAAACTCATATAAAAACCAGTTCTACAACCCATAGGTGAAACATCTATGATTTCTACAGTATCAGAGTTTAAATGTTCTCTAATAAATCCTGCGAATAGATGTTCTAATGTATGAATACCTTTTTCACTTAACATTTTCTCATTTGGTACACAAAATCTTAAATCAAATACTGTAATAATATCACCAGATGGAGATTTCATAGTCTTT